>JBBKXV010000268.1:0-43047 GCA_037969665.1 Candidatus Altimarinota bacterium | reverse complement strand
AATATACATAAATATACATATTAAGTATTATGTACATAAATATATATACATAAATATATATATATAAATATTATATACATAAATATATGGGAAGTTATATAAGAAAACAGTTTATGAATACGTGCAAACGATTATAGTTTACACTATCCATATCCAGAGTATTATGCAGGCACTACCACTCACCCAGAACCCTATGAATTTGAACCTCACCGCAGAAGAGAAGAAAAAGGCACTAGACACCCATTTTTTACCTAAGAGAATGCAGGAAAAGCTTGCGGAGGAATTACCCGCGGCTGCATTAAGTACTCGTTTTGATGGATTGAGTTCCATTAAGCCCATCTACGTTACAGAAAGACTCAATGAAGTCTTCGGACATGGTGGATGGAGGAAAACGTACTTATGTGACGGATCAAACAATCATTACCAAGTGTTCACTGTAGGGCAAACACCCTCATCACGAAAAGATACAGAAGGAAATGATGGCGCTGTAGGGCATATCGTTGTTGGTATAGAGTTTGTAGTTTTCCCTTTTCACTACGAGGAAAACGGTGCGCTATACCGATTCACTGGCATTACCGTAGATGGCTATGCAGGAAATACGAATAAGGATATTGGCGATATGTTGAAGGGAGCGACAAGTGATGCACTAGGAAAACTGTGCGCAGAACATCTTGATCTAGGTGCCTATGTGTATAAGGGACTTGCTAAGGGTGGAGCATCAAAGCCTACCTATGTGAAGCAGCCTGAGAAGGTGCAACCTGTCCGTATTAGTATTCCTACCCTAGGTGACACTCCAAGCTGTCCTAAGTGCCATGGAGAGACGAGTTTTGTACAAGGAGGAACAGCAAGAGCTACAGGAAAACCCTACGATGCGTTTTACGCTTGTAAGGACAGGAGCTGTAGAGGATCAGTGAAAGCATAATATTATTTACCCCTACACCCATGACAGCTTCACCATTTGTTGGTGCGTATCCTGTAGAGTACCTCTCATACAGTAAAATACGTACCTACCTGAACTCTAAGATAGCCTTTTGGCGCCACTACATTACTCGCACTGCAACACACCCAGTGAGTGCGACTATGGTGGAAGGATCTATCCTACATGAAATGATTGAGTGGATTGTAAAAGACTCCATCAAACAAGGAAAACGGTTAATGATTTTGCCCCCAGAGTCCGAGATTATCGCGTTTCTTGAACCTATCATTGAGGATGAGTTTCCAAAGATCACACGACAAACAACGGTTAATTTAACCCCCCAAATACTCAACAAACATGCTTTGCTTGTTGCAGAAGAGTTTGTTCGGAATATAAACGCATGGCTTTCCGAGGATGAGAGCCGTCGCTTCACCCATGCAGAGTACGTTATGAACACCTTTATACGTGATAACAAAGGACGTTCCTTTGATATACCCTTCACCTCTATTATTGACGCTGTGTCTACAGAGCGCGACGAAAAGGGAGAGACAATTACACGTCTTTGGGACTGGAAAATGGTGCGTACTCTTAGTGATGCAACAGTAGAAAAGAATATGTTTTTGTACCAGATGCAAAGAATACTCTACACCCTTGTTGCTCGTGAAGAGTTTACTACAGGCTCAATACGATCTTCCTACGGATTCTTTAAGACCTCCAAGTCTCGAAAAGATAAGGAAGGAAACCTTATGACTCCTCAAAGTGTACTACTACACATGGAAGAGCCAGAGACCTACGACCTTCAGAGTTTCTGTTTTCTTATAGATTGTCTACTTCGTGACATGCAGGGGCTACAGTCTATCCGTGAAGGGGAGCCAATGATCTTGCCTAACCCATATGACATGATGGACGGTGAAGAGAACTGGAAAGGTTTTCAAGAGTATTACCACGATGAAATCATTTCGATATAATTTATTACTTATTACACGTACCGAATGACCAAACAACACACACCCTATACATCATGTAAACAATGTATAAGTGAGCCTATCGACGACCATAGCTCTTGGTACCCCTACTGCTCCATCACCTGCTTTGGCAACGCGGGCGCGGGTGTAGTACAAGAGACACAGAAACCAGAGAAGCGACTGTTTAACCTTACAGAAGACTCAAAAAAATCTTCCAAAATACGGTATACAAAACTTCAGTGCGAAGAGTGTTTTGAACACTTCACGTATATCTGTAATAGGAGACATCCTGGCCCTTCACCTAGACGGTGTAGTCACCAGTGTTGGGAGCAAAGTATGTTGAAAGGACAATTTACCCCCGAGTTTATAAAAAGAAATGTTCCTATGGTCTACAGTGATCCAATCAGGGTAAGTACCCCACTTATAGATGAGAAGGAAATTGCTCTAACAAAACCTGCACGACCTATAAAAAAACAGGTAAAGGAACATCCAAAACAACGTACTATCAAACGCTATCTCTTTGGGGTGATACCCTACACATTGTCGAAATGTAAGATATGTCTTGAGTCTACATACACACTTCCTACTGCAGAACACGTCGCAGAGAATAGACACGGAGAGATTATGAAAGCAAGGAAACCTTTGCAGATATGTAATACGTGTATCTCTCAAAAGAAAGAGTACCCACAATTTCATACGATAGAAAAACACCGTACCTTATACCCAGGAACTATTACCCGTGGCGCTCACCCTACCATCAAGGAGATCGAGAACCTTCGTATAGCATACAAGGGTGGCTTACGATACACTCTTCGTAGGTGGTTTGGCATCTAATTTATTCATATATTTTATTATTACCCATATGAAAACATCATCATCAGCAGCATTTAGTATCGAAGGAGTTTTAACAAAAGCAGACCTTGGAACAACAAAAACAGGTACACCTTTCTACGCTTTGACACTCGAAGCAACACACGAAAGAGGGAAAACAAAGTTTACACTTTTCTGTTACGACGGTGTACATGCACGTTTAGAGTCACTTGCTGTAAAGGAAGGTGACAACGTCCGTATAGCGGGTAACCTTGGATATAGAAGAGACCAGAATGGACAGTACGTCCTAGCACTCTATCCTACAGATGCACTACTCATCACCAACGAAGGAGAAGTCCTTGAAAAGGCAACTCAGGCAGTCAATGACTTTAATCCAGAAGACCTCATCGCGTAGTTATTCATAACCCCTACTATGGAAGACTCCATCACGTTCAGTCCAGATATTGAAGACCTTATCGAAGAGTTTAAGGCACACAGAACAGATATGAAGGCGCCTATCACCCCAAGAGGGGTGAAGGTGCTACGGAAGAAGATACTCCGCTGTAAGAAATCATTTATGTATGATGTGGAGATTATAGAGATGATCGAAGATGCTATCCTATCAGGATGGAAATCATTTCACCCAGAACAGCGTTTTCGTACCCCTCTGACATTAGAGGATAAGCAAGTGCGCTTTATGAGAAATCCAGATGAATTTTATGCCTTTCTCACAGAGGAAGAAAAGAAGAAATACTTGTAATATACCTTTTCCATGACAACCCCAACACCTCAGCATATACAGCTTTTACAAAAACTGCATGTGCCAGGAACACTCATACAGATGAGTAATGCGACAACGGTATTTGGGTATAATGGCGACAATGTAGACAGTGTTATAGACAAGCATAAAGGGGAGAACATGTATTTTCTAGCGAACATACCACAAGACCGTAAACGTGAAGTCCCACATTCACGTAACGTGAAGGATATTGATATCACGAGCAAGAAGTACGTGGTCTTTGATCTCGACATACGGAAATCTGACTCATCACTCACTGACCCCGACGAAGCAGCAAAGTTTATAGCGTTTTGTCTCGCCATAGCACCAGAACCCTATAAGAGTTTTACTTCGATAGTCCAGTCAGGGAATGGTGTCCACATCTACTATGTAGAAGATCATCCAGTACCAGTAACCCCAACGCAATACGCTATGGGGTACAAGAAGGTTTGTGCAGAACTCCAGAAACTTATTACATACACTCCAGACAGTGCGTGCTGTAATATCGCTCGTATCATGCGACTTCCTGGCTCATTTAATAACAAGGGAGATACTCCTCTTGCTGTAAAAATGCTTGCTTACCATGATCGTACGAGCCCTATGGTTTCACATATCATGCACTACAAGCATGAGAAGATAGACACGACCATTTCAATGGATGCGCTGATACGTATTTTAAGTAAGGAGCCTATACTGCAACTCTGTGACCAGTATGGGGTAGAATATACACCAGACCACTATGTGATGGTTGATGGGAAGAAAAGCTCTTTCAAAATCAACGTCCAAAGTAACCTTGTGAAACGGTTTTCAGGAAAAGAAGGCTCAGGGACGTTCTTACACATGTATGCAGCCCTTCATGGACTCAGCTTCACGGAAGCAGCTCGCGTCATAGGAGAGCCATATTCAGGGAAGACTGTGGAGATATCCCCGACGTACCAACTAGAGGAACTACGCTCCCAGTTTAAGAAGTACCGTGACGAACACTGCAAGGAGAAGTACTCACCTCTCAACTGGAACACTGAACGTATGGATGGGACATTTGCTGTACTGAAAAACTATATGTACGTCGTACTCGCAGGAGAGACAAAGTCAGGAAAGTCTACTGTTGCTTTTGATCTCTTTGTAAAGAATGCGAAGAAGAAAAAGAAGATGCTCTACATCACCCTAGAGATGACCGCAGACCAACTAAGAGACAATATAGCCAGACATACTGCAGATATTTCCCCAAGAGACGAACGAAAGTTTGTGGAGACTGGAGCATATGAGCCAAGGAAAGAAGCGCTATTCCGTAAAAAACAAAAGGAACTAAACAGCTTAGAACACCTACTCATTGAAGGAAAAGAGTATGGCAAAGATATGACCATAGAACACATCCTCGACATAGTCATGAAGCATAAAGATGTCGCTGGTGTTTGTGTAGATAACCTAGACAAGATAGACAAAGGGGCACAAGACAAGGATGACTTTGAGAAACAAAAACGTGTCAGTAAGCTCCTCTTAGAGTTTACCTCAACGTACAACGTCCCAATACTCCTCGTACATCACCTTCGTAAGGGGCAAGACTCTTCAAAGGGAGGCTCTACATTCCGTAGTACTAACTCACTCTCTGGAAGCTCTAAGATATCACATGATGCTGACATGGTACTCTTTGTTGCCCGCAATAAAGACGAATCCTCTGGCACGTTTAACAACAATGCCACATACATCCGTGTTATGGAGACAAGAGAGTTTGAGCCTTCTATGGTAAAACTGCACCTCGTGAACGGTGGTTTCCAGGACAATGACCCAGCAGAGAATATATTTAGACAAGCAACTGGAAATATGGCAAACTAAATACCTTGCCCATATAACTAAGAGAATATACAATTACACCATCAATTATCACCCCTACCATGAACCCTACAAACCTTATTAAGATTGACCTCACCCCAGATCTCTGGAACGACGAAGCAGGTGTTGAGTACGTCTCTGCAAAGAGTCTTGAGAGGCACCTTGAGAGAGCACCTGATGTACTCAAATCACTCAACGGAACGCTCCACTTGTATGTCTTTGAAGACGAAGCACAAGAAAGCTCGTACCGCACAGAAGATGTTGTCCTCTTTTTACTGAAATACAAAAAGGGAGACCACTTATTTATACTCCCTAAGAAACTCTCATAATGAGCGAATTTCCTGATCTTTTATCCACAGCAAAAAAGGCTACAACATACCTTGGTAGAACAACACAAGAAGTATGGAACTTAGTAGCAGACTACAAAAGATGTCCTTTCTGTTTCTCAAAAGATTACTCCTTTCTACGGTACAACGAATCGCATCCAGCACATACAGATGACACATGGCATGTCTTTGCTTGTCATGAGTGCAAGAGTCGTGTTGGTAGGTGGTCTGGAGCGTTTCTACGCAATGGACGTGTGGAAGACAAGGGGCGAAGACCTTGTGCTGTTTCAGCATTCTCTGTGGGTAACTCTACAGAAAAGGGTGTATTGCTAGATGGCTTTAACAAAACTATAGGAAGTAACCTACCTCATAATGAAAAAGACTAAAACCACTGGTCGCAATAGGTATAAAAACATACGTAAGCAACTCAAAAAAGCCCATGAAGACCTCACAAGAGTATCTACTATTTGCGGACATAGCGACTTAATAAAGGTGCGTGTTTTTGAAGGAAGTCGTGATGAACTGTTAGGAGGATACAGCACTGTGGCGCTGCATAGCATCCTCACTGGCACACAAGTTATTTACAGTGGCACTGAGCTAGTACGCCCTTCTTATGATGACACTTCTACTGAAATACCATTATAATACATACAACTACCATGAATAAAATTACTACATTTGCAATCGAGAGTGCAGATAAAGCAGAAGAAGAACGGCTAGACTCCTTTCAGCTAAGAGAGATCGTGAAAAAGATTGTCTTTGAAGCGTACCTTATGGGGTCGAAAGATGCCAACGATACATGGGTCAGGCAGTTAGCAGATAAACAACTTTATGAGATAAATAACCCTAGATTATGAATAAGCCCGGCAACTGGTACGCACTAGAAACTCAAAAGGTATTCCAGAATCAACACGTACAGGAACAGCTACTCCTCCAGAAGCAACTAACTTTTGAAATAAAGAACCAAGTAGCTCAAAAGGTGATGCGTACATCGTATCAAAACATCTTGAACTACTTGAGAGCGAGAGAAGAGGGGAAGGGTACAGGGTTCAACATACTTACTTACGACAACTAACGTGAACACCGAAGAAACAACACGATACTTTATTGACCAAAAAAAGGGCACTATAAGCGTTTGTACCTCGCAAGGGTGGATAACATTACCAATAGACGAACAAGCGTTCTCAGAGGCAGTGGAGGGGCGAATTGAGGCTCTTATAGAGTTGGTTGGAGATGAAATTACTAAAATAACACGTAGCGATGAATATCAAAGAGTTACAAGGCCTGATAGCAAAGGAGGGGAAGAGAAAAGAGTTTAACTACAAAGGAATGCATTGTATTATTCTCAGACCACATGATGAAATCATACATCTTTGTGGGTACGTATGTCTGCCGAAGGAGCATAAGCTCCACGGCTTATACTACGATGATATCTACAAGTATGTTGATATAAAAGTCCATGGTGGCCTTACATACTCTGAGAGAGGTGGCAATGTTGTGCACCAGAATAAAGAAGATTGGGTAATAGGTTTTGACTGTGCGCATTTAGGTGATTTGGCGGTGCTTAGCTCTCACTACGGCATTACTCATACTGTGTTGAAAGATACCTATAGAGACATGGACTTTGTAGAGCAAGAGTTGCAAAACCTTGTAGATCAGATACAAAGTATGAAAGATTGTATTGTACTTCCAACTCTAAAAATAGATGAATAACCTGCCACAAGCATACAGGGGTGCAGATGAATACCTACATCATGTATGTTCATACTGTCCCGACAAAGAAGAAGCTGAAGCACTAGCACGAGGGTACGAGAGAAAACGTGAGCTAGATGCAATGGTGGATGGTATTATGGACTATATCCATAGACAGATATCACACACTATTTGCCCGCATTGTTTGGGTGACGAGTTGAGGAAGGAAGGTATATTATAATAGCTAGACCAATGAATCAGAAACAAATGCTTGAGGATATAAATGACCTTGTGTCCAACGACTTTTGCCACGACATGTCAGCTAAGCTTGTTGGCTACTTTGCAAAGGAAGAACCATATACACAAGAGGACGCATCGTGTATGGCACAACTGATCGGTAAGGTATATTCTATAGCTCACCAAATACATTGTGATGCCTGCTTAGAGAGAGGTGAATTTAATGATAGTATAGAGGAGTAAGAGTACTTTTGTCCTCAGTACGACACTAAACTACTGAACCACTCTAAGTAGCGTAGTGCCTCACCTGTTCTCTTGCGTTGCCTTTGTGCATCGAATAGGTGAGGATTACTCTATAACCCACTACAACTATGAATGAACAGACTACACTCCAGGAAATGTACCAAGAGATCAGTGATACAAACATGGAAAATGTGTGTGTTGAAGCGGAAATACACTTTGGTCTCGCACTCAACAAACTCACACAACTGGACTTACACCACTTAGACATGGATAATAGAATTGTTCTGTTGCGTATTCAAGAAGCAAAAGCGCACTACAGACAAGCTCTACTCGCTATTGACTACGAAAAAGAATGAGCATAGAAATACTGGTAATCCCAATCAACGAGCAGCTTATCTGCTATAATGAGTATGAGGCTATCAACCGTAGGAACAAGTATGCAGCTAATAGCAAAAAGAAGGACATGATCCAAGTCGTTTGTGATGCTGTATTTGAGCACTTCAAAGGGAAGTCAGTATCAGTAAAAGAAGAGTTTTACCCACTCCATGTCCATTTTGACTGGTTTGTTTCTTCAAGGAGAAGAGATACAGATAACATTCGCTTTTCAGCGAAGTTTATTCTTGATGGCTTCCAAGTATGTGGACTGATAAAGAATGACAACTTGACCTGCATCAACATGACAAGTGACACCTACACCATAGACAAGGAACACCCCAGAGTCATTGTCACCCTTAAACCATCTCACCTAACACTCTAGCATGAACTACATAGAAACGCTCACAGCACTCCTCTTTGATAAACAAAAAGAAGTAGAAAAACTGCAAAATGCTATAGATCTCCTCAATGAGTTGGAAGTAACTGGTATTGTGACGAGCCAGAAGGTCTTTGAAGAACCAATAGTGAGAACCACTCCACCTAGACCACAGAGACAAGGTGCACAGACAAAAAGCCGTACAGAAGAGAAGCGGTACGTAGGTGGAAAAATAACCAATGTCATTGAAGAAGAAATTATGTAATAACCTCGAACACTATGAGCCAGCCATATGGAAGCGAGCACCGTGAACAAAGAACAAAGAAACTAGAGTCTATGGATATCCCCCAGTGTGAGATAACACGTGAAAAACGGAACCTTGAGGCGCACCACGTCGTCCCCAAGAGTATGAATGGCCCAGACTTAGCAAGCAACTACCAAATCCTCTCTAGGGCATTTCATGACTACTTACATGATGTATGTGCCAATGACGACTGTAAGCTCGTGCAAAAACGTCTTAATCTTGCCCATTTCATAAAAAAGAACCTCCTTCATGAAGAAAGAGTACAACCTGCAAAAGAGGCAATACGTGCGCTAGACGAGATACTTATGAAGGAGTATATAGAAAAACTCGTTCGTTCACTCGGTGACCACTACGCCGATATTGTTGAACTGACTCTTTACAATAATTTCTCGACTATCAGAGATCTCACTATAGAAAGAGATACTCTTCGCGCTAGACTCGATGCTATTGAACTTCAAAAGGCTCAGTGTAAATCGACCTAGTTATTGTTCTGACACCGAACACGTTGTACTGCGTTGTGATAAGAAGTCTATACGTCCCCTTATGCGTTGTTGTTGGTAGAACTACTGTGCTACCTGTAAAGTCGTAACACCCCTTTGGAACATTACTCTGTACTGACCCTAGGAGTAGACTCCTCCCATTGATGAGCTGATACGTGATTGTGCCGACAGCATCAATACTCTTACAAAACTCTGCACGGTACTCAAGTACTTCTCCAGCACTATACTGTTTTTTTTCCATGGGCAGGTACTCATCTGCGTATTGTATGACTTGCATCGGAACAAGTTGGAATAGGAGTATCCCTAAACTTAACAGTAAGATGAGAAAAGAAAGAACCTGTGCTAGGGATATTTTTGATTTTAGACGCATTATTTATTGAGGAAACTATTAACAAAATTAAGTATTGTGGCTGTGAGTACAGTCCAAAATAACTGCACCATCTGCTTGAACTTCTCTTTAAACTCTTCCTTGGTCATATACTCTTTACTGGCCGTTTTCCACTGTATACGCATCTCGTCCTCAAAAGCCTCCTGTCTTTTTATAGAGGCTTTTATCATTTCTTTTGTTTCATGGATTTCTTTGTCCATATATCCTATTTGTATCTCTATACGCTCTAGGCTCATAACAAAAGTATAAAGTACCCATAGTTATGCTATAGGTACTAGGAAAATATTATTTTTTTAGTGTCTTTACTATCTTATCCTTAACAAACATGCTTCGGTACTTCCAAAAAAACTCGTATGATGCATTGGTAACTGACCACATTGTAGCTAGTACACCAAGTACCTGGATACGAAGCTCTTCTGGAGCAACTACAGTGAAGATAGTAAGTACAAAGCCAGCAAAGAATATCAACATAGCAAGCACCTCCTCACCACCTAAATCTGTGTGCTTTTTTACGCGCTTGATGACAAGTGGTATAAAGAATGATCCTAAGATCGCTATAGCATATTCCATGTTTTAGAGTTTATCTTGTATACGGTCGAAGACCTTTAGTCTATCCCACATAGTAACGATACGTTCGATAGTCAGGCCTTGTCCAGTCGGTTTTTTCTCCATGCAACCCATGTTGTAGAACATCCACTCAAGCGTTTCACTATACACCTTCTCCTTTGGATTGGTCTTTGTGGAAATAACTGTGTTCTCTTCCCCCTTACGAAGTGCTACATCCCAACTTGGCTTAGCCCATCCACTCACAGCAAAGTTAGCTGGATTTGTTGTTGGCAACTCAAGAAGAGCCTCCATAGCATACAACCCAGTATCCTCTACTTTCTTCTTATCCATGGTGTTTGTTAAGAACCCCATCTCTATGAGGTAGCTTTGGCATCGGACATCACGGATCACTCCAAGACGACCAAAGCGTGTCTTTGTATCAGGTTTCGCACCTCTATTTACAAGACCTATCTCCTTAGAAAATCTATTAGACATTCCTGTTGCTGTGTTTCTACGAGAGATATTTCCATCTAAGTAGAACACCTCTGTACCAGTTGCCTTTGCAGAAGCAGCATTCATATGCAGCTCAATGTAGACATCTTGATCTGAAAGGTTTTTTTGTAACCAGTTGATTCGATTCCTCAACTCTAAACGCTGTGGTATCACACGTACTCTGTCAGGATGTGCCTCATAGACCTTCTGCATTACCTTTGTACACACGTCCCATTCCGTAGAACCATTTGCTACTGCACCTCTATCCCCGCCACCGCCGTGGCCTGCTCCGATATAGATCATGGCAAAAAAAAGAAGTGTAGCTTTTTTACTACACCTCCTTTATACCACACACTCTTTGAAACTAGAAGGGCATCTCTGTTGGATCATCGCCTTGATCACCTGTCTCCATGTTCTTCAGAGCCTGAGCCATGTCCACGTCTGAGTCGTTATTTGTTTGTGATGGCCTTGTGAATCTCAAAGCCTTAGTACCTGCCTCTTCAGTATACTCATTACCCATACGTGTCTCTTCAGGGCTTACCATTGATCTATTGTATAGTGCACTGTAGGAGTCTTCAAAGTTTCTCATCCCTGGCATTGCATAGTTCAACGGATCACGTATATATGCTTGACCTGTTTCTTCAACGAGTTGTCTTTGTCCCCTGAGAAGGAGGTTAAGACGACCCATTTGCTCCATAGGGTCAAAATCACCAGACAACATACCAAAGGCTGTTCTCTTCCATCCTTCACTCCTCATACGTACTACCGCGCTACCAAACCCCATATTCTGTAGACCATACCCTGTATGGAGTGCTTCGTTTCCACGAGTAGTAACCTGTGGATTACCAAGGATACTGTGAACCAGCTGCTCTCGCTCAATGATTCTATGGATTTGCTCCATATAGTCAGAGGAGGAACCACCTTCCACCTTTGATACGACAGTACCAACACGGTCAAACATTTGTTTCCAGTCAGCTGGTGACTTACCAGCGAGTTTGCGTGCTCCTTCAACCATCTTCTTTACCGTGTTTGGATCAAGTACTTTCACGAAACTCTTACCGTCTTCAGCCTTAAAGTTGAGGAATTTTCTTTCCACGTTTTTTGTAGTGATACCAGCTAGTGACTCAAACGACCGCTTACTCCCCATGACTGTTGCATACAATGTCTCTAAATCACCCAGTTGTGGGTTCTCTGTATAGAGAGACCTAATAAGACCCTTTTCGTATGCACTCACAATCTCGTTCAACGTGTCCTTCATAGGTGTACTTGTTCCTGTATCACCAACATATCCTGGCATGTCACCGATAAGAACGCGCACTTTTTCTATAGATTTATACTTTATGGTTTGAGCACCAGTAGCACCATCTATATCAACAATAGCGTTTAGCTGAGTCATAAGCGTTTCAAGTTTCCTTTTTGCTCCACTATTCCCAAGGATAGGACTTGTTTTGTTTAAAACAAATTTGACGTTACCACTTGGATCAACACTCAATGCTTGTACATCTAGCACATTTTTCAAACTCTCCATAAACTCCATAGATACGTCATCTATTGGTATAGATAGATCTTGTGCTGCTATACGTGCTTGCTCTAGTTTTGTTCCAGCAACGGCTTGCATATCTTGTAGTGTCTTCATAGATGAAACAAACTTACCACCTAATGCAACATCCGCTGGGAGTACTCCCGCACCTCCAGTTCTTCCCATTTGCGCTGTAGCCAGACGTACCATTTCTAGTGTATCATCTATTTCAGGTAGATCACCTGATACCCACGTCTTAATAGACTCTGGATCAATTCCAGTAATAAGACCGTAGTCGTTAAAGTTCCTCTCTGTTTTTGCCATAACAAGCTGCACAGCTTTAGACTTTGTATAGTCAGTGGCGTTAAACATGAGTGCTATCTTTTTACCCATTGCATCAAAGGTAAGCATGGTCTTTTTCCAAATCCCGTCTTCTTTGTAATCCATATCAAGCTTCAGCATTGCATTTCCATCGTCATCTAGGCTATTCGTCACACCTCTACCTATTGGACTATTCATAACATCAGCATTGTCCTTATGTTTTATTGCCCACATAAGCAGCATATCTTGGATTGCCCCATTGCTCGCATCAACCATTTCAGATCCTAATTCGTCTATACCGTCTTTTGTTGCCCCAACAAGATATTTTAAGTACTCGTCCTCAACAACTTTTTCAACAGGTATACCATTAGAGAGCTTTGTTTTCATGGTTTCCCATAAATCACTGACGTGTGTCTGCATGTTCTTACGAGAAGCATCAAGACTGGACTTTAAACCGTCGTCTAAGCCGCCTAGTGTGGTCTCAAGGTCTTTCGTTACGTTAGCATGAAGGGAACGCACGAGATCGCGATTAACAGACAAATCCTTCGGGTCTACATCTGTACCTTTAAGAATATCAGATAGACGTTGCTGAATTTTTCGTAGTGTTCCTACTGTGGCATCAACAGGGATTTGCTTTGCCATATTCCCTAGTTCATCAGTGAGCTTTGTCCCACCTTCGACAATATCTTGTAGAGCACCCTCAAAGAAACGGCGGCTATGTTCGTAGTATGCTCCAATGCTCCCCTTACCTGTTTTGATAAGATTGTCAGAAATGGAACCTACAGCAGCTATATGGCCAGCAGCAGAAGCAGCAGAAGCACGAAAACTAGATATCTTTCCCTCTGCAGTATCAACTACATTAGAAATAAATGTCTTACTCTTTGTGATTGCTTCTTCTACAGCTGTTTTTCCCACTTCTACAGCTTCAGAGACATTAAGGACACCACTTTGTACAAAGTCTTTATTACGCTTCATAACTCCAGTCAGGTCGACTGGTACTTGTCCGTATGCTTTGAGAAGATCATCAGAAGCTTTCATTCCTCGTGTAACAGCACTTACTCCGTCAGGCCCAACGAGCTTCATAGCTGTGGTTGCTCCTTTCTTTGTTAGCTCCCATATAACTTTATTTGGGCCGTACATAAAATTTGCACCTACTCCTGCGACTTTAGCAACATTCTTAACTCCATGGTTCCAGGCAAAAGAGCTGACATTAGCAGCGAGTTTAATATTCTTTGCTGCTTCAGGGAATTGAGATGTAAGGTGCGCCGCTCGTTCAGCAAAATATGCATCTGCAAATTTCTTTGGGCCACCCTTCATAGTATTAAGAGCAACATCATCAATCTCTGTACCACCAACACGTGCAAAGAACTTAGCAGTACTTACTTTAGAAGCTTCGCCTAATCTGTTGATCCAACTAGCAGCGGCACCTTTAGGACTACTCATGATGTATGAGAAGTCAGAAGCCACTTTCTTAGCCATCACTCCAGCAGCACTTTCAGAAATACTCCGTATACCAGAGTTAGACATTTGTTTGATTGCCTGCGCTGCGGCAGTATCTCCAATAGCTTTAGCACCAGCTTTTAACGCTGTCCGTCCAGGTTTTGTAACAAGACCAAACGGAATTGCATCAATAGCGCTTGCTGATTGATTCGCCAAACGCTTAGCGTCTTCTTCAGAGTACCCAAGCGCCTTGTACGCATTTGTTACTCCTTCTCCTGCAGACTTCATAGCACCGACAGCACCTTGCATAAGACCCATACCAAAATCTTTAGCACCAGATTCAAATGCATCTGTTTGATCAGGTAATACAGCTTTTCCTATATCACTTCCCAAACCGTACGTAGCACTTAATCCACCAGCAGTAGTACTAAGAGCCGTTGCTCCTGCACCAAGAGCAGCTTGTCCAGCACCACCAAAGGTATCACCTACTCCAGCGACAGCTCCCATAACCATATCTCCTGCTCCACGAGCGACACCACCAAACGGATCTTGTAAATCCTGTAATGAGCGTTCCTGCTCACCCATACGAGTGTTGTACTTACTCTCAAGCTCATCTAATTGTTGTTGTTTGGCAGCAGGATCAGAAACAGATGTTTCGATTTTAGAGCGGTACTCGTTGTACCTTGTTTGGAGATCCGTGATTTTGTTCTGCTGGAACTTTATGTTGTCCTCTGACTTACCAGCGACTGAATCAACAAGGGAAGAACCCATACGAGCAGCACCTACAGTTGCTTGACTTATATTTGATAAAGCGCCACCAGCCATCTTTGCAGCACCTTGAGCTATCTGACCAATACCAAAACCAGCAGTAGCAACTGTTCCTCCAATTGCTCTTTGTATTCCTTGTCCAGCTGCACCAAGAGTTGCATCGTAGTAACGATCAACAGGGTTACGAGAAGAACTCGATTGCTTGAATGCACTCTGGCCACTCTGAGATGGTGTTTTAGGTTGTGGAGTAACTTGGAGTTTTAACTTCTTGTACTCATCATCAGACAAGCTGTTGATATCAAATGGTTGCATAGTATTTTTTATAAGTGGCTATTGTCCTAACTCCCAGATCGTGCGTACAGCATTTGACGCCATGTTTCTGGGTCAAGCATGTCTATAGTTCCATCAGAATTTTTACGTTCTACCATTCCGTTAGCTCCAACTGGAGGTGTTATACCTCTTCCCATATCAACAGTCATAGACTGCCTAGATCTCATATACTGCTGTATCTTCTCGACTTTACCAATCATATCATTAACAGTTTCGTCATCACTAGGTAGTGCAAGAGCTGCCATCACTTCTTCTCCTGCAGATTGAGCAGTACCATATAAATCTTTACGTACTTGCTGTATTGGTAGAAACACATCCTGCATTAAATCTGTATATTTTGGATCTTTTTGTAAATTGGCTATTGTCATAAGCCCTTCTACTTGTCTATTCCAAAGTCCTGGATTACCACCTTGCCAACTCTCAAACCGTGCTAAGGAATTAGCCATAGACCCAGCGTTTAATCCATCTGAGTAGTACTGCTTTTGCTGCTCAGCAGGTAAATTTTTTAGTGCTTCAACTGTTTCTTTTGGTGTAGCAGCCATCTTAGGAGGTGTTTTTTGGTCTCTAAAAGTAGGATCTAACCAGTATCCTTTAATACTCTTGTTCCCTGATAATGCTACTTCTCTCATACTAGCAATACCGTTACCGTTTGCATCAGTTTTTACATTATGTTCTATAATGCTCATGGTGTTCTTTTCTTTGTTTATACCCATAACAGTAGCAATATGACCAGTCCATGTACCTGTATCCATGACTATTGTTGCACCTGGAACTGGCGCTGGAATAGAGTTTTTATTGTTCGTAAGTAGTATATCTATTTTGTCCTGAAGGCTATTTAAATTACCAGGAAGATTTGGGGCTATACCTCTTCCAAACTGTACACACTGGAATGCTTTATTTGTAAGGTTTTTAGCGGCAAGTTTTAATGCATTTGCGAATTTACCACCAAGAGTGTTATTCTCATCTCCACCTACATACACACCACCACTCATAATATCGTAAGCGTCCTTAAACTTGTTAAGTGAGCTAGGATCACTGATACCAGCGTTCACCTTTTCAAGAGCAAATCCAAATTCGTTTTTTGCCATGGAGAAGTCAAACTCCTGCCCATTCATTGTTCTACCACCAACATATTCGCCTGTTTTAGGGTTGTATATATTACCAGTAGTAGAAGTGCCATAAGTAGCGACATCCATGTTGTACCCTCTGTCGGACTCAACAATACCTCTATCGTAGTTTCTATCAGATTCCAAAATACCTCGCGCAAATTGCTCTCTAACAAATGTGACCTTACCAGTGTCCTCCTTATTTTTGTATAATGTACCCATAGCCTGTGTAAGCCAAGAATCAACCTGCGAATCATATTGCTTCATATCCAAATTCTTGATTGGAAGCTTTGTCACAGGGTCAACTGCAACTTCTCCACCAAAGTGAAGATATCCAGTCTGTGAAGTAAGGTTCATATCCTTTTCATGGTTAAACTGACTGATCTGTTGATCAAACTGCTTTGTCCACTGTTGGTCAGAAACCTTATCTCGAAGTTGGCTATATGAGAACTCAGACTCTTGAAGAGCCATAGAGCGCATAGAGTTGTTTTCTTGGACTGCCATAGAACGGGCCTGCATCTCCATAGTACCAAGTTCTTTGATAGCCTGTGTACGAGCTTGTACTTTTTGAATTTCTGTTGAAAGAATATTCTGCTCAATATTCATAAGCGTTTCTTCCGTTGTTTTACGGATAGTATCAATATCTTTATTTTTAGCTCGCTCAATATCTACAGCCTGTTGGCCGTACTTCAGCATAATCTCCTCTTCCTTCATAAGCATCATAGAGCTGTAGTCGCGAAGGTCTTCACCTGCATGACGGAGATCCATACTTGAAAGAGCCATAGTCTTAGCAAGTGAGTCGAGACCAGCTGCACTATCGAGTGCTCCCATCTTAGCAAGCTTGGCTTTTAGAAACCCAAATAAACGAGAGTTCTTATCTTCCATAACAGCAAGATTTTCTTCACCACGTCGTACCTGCTTATCACGTTCGAACCCTGTAGAAGCTTTTGCATTCTCAGCATCTAAACGCGATCTCTCGGCCATGATGTCATAATCCTCTGTAACACGTGCCATCTCAGACTTCTCTGCCTCAGAGGCGCTCTCAGCACGCTTTTTTGATATCTCAATCATCTTAGTGAGACTCTCATCAGTAGCATCAAGGCCATCCATAACCTGAGCTGCTATATCTTGAGCAATTTGTGTGTATGGGTCTAACCCAGGACTTACATTTGTAGCGCTCATTGGATCAGCCAGGATATTTTGTACTGCTGACTGACCAACGGAAAGAGGTACTCCATTCGGAGACTTTGAGATATTTACATCAGAAGCATTGTCTAAAGCTATCTGGTCTGGAGTCTTAACTACATTAGTAGTCGGCTTAGGGTTCATATACTCTGGAGAACTCTGGAAGAGATCCATTGTACCTTCTGCTCCAGGCATTTTGACACCACCAGCTTGCTCTGGAGTGAGTGCCGCTGTTGTAGGATTTTCTGCTCCATTCTGATCGTATCCAGGCTCTTGACCACGAGGGTTAGGTGTAGGTTGACCATCTGTAGGGCCTACCTGACCAAGCTGATTGGTATTCATACCAGTCATACTCTTAGACATGCGCTGCATCTGTTCCCAGAACCCTTCCATAGTACTTGTGAAGCCACCCATTGCCTTAATGACAGAAGCCTTTTCGGCCGTATCTAACATCTGAGGTATCTTGGTGGTTTCTGATGTGGGAACAGTAGAAGACTGGTCAGGCTGTGTAGGTGACTCTGATGTATTTCCTCCTACAGCAGGTGATGTAGGTGGAGTCTGTTGCTCAACACCATTCGCGTTTGTTGTCGTACGAGGGTTTGGGATAAGAGCAGGAGCAGGAGTATTACCCGCACCATACTGTGCATCACGTGCCTCTTGGATTTTAGCTGTTTCACTTGGCGTCATTTGACGTAATCCAGAAGAACTCCCTTGATTGTCTAAGGCAGCTTGTCTATTTGCTGTTTCTGTTGGAGTCATCTTTCGAAGACCGCTTGATGATGTTTCTGCCATGTTTAGCTAAAAAAAGTGTTTTTGACTATAATAATATTCCCACTTGCTCCAGTTCCTCCGTTGTCTCCTTTAGCAACACCTGCTTGTAAAACTGAACTTGTTCCTGTGGCATATGGATTTGACCCACCAGAACCACCTCCTCCTCCAGTAGCTCCACCTCCAGATCCTGTACCTCCTGCCGAGCCTCCAATACCTCCAGCTCCTCCAGTTAAAGTTAGTGTTTTACTTGTATCAGTAAGTGTCCCATTATACATAATCAAACCAAATCCACCAGCACCACCGCCTCCACCGCCGCCGCCAGTAGTTGTCCACGTTACAGCTGATCCATTGGCTCCTATAGTACCAACTGCACCAGAAACATTGATAGTTGTACCATTCAAAATAATATTTCCTGCTACTTCTAATATGAGACAACCTCCTCCTGCACCTCCTCTACCGCCGCCACCGCCTGTTGAAGATCCAAAACCTCCATCTGCTCCACCACCAGCTGCACCACCGCCGCCAGCTCCCGTATAAACATTTAATGATCTATTTGCTTTTATAAAATCTTCAATAGTAGACTGAAATGTAGGAGATGTTGCTTGTCCATTTACAATAGCTTTAGCGATAGCACCTCCTGTTCCTCCACCGCCTAAGTTCATCATATGTCTAACTGGAGACCCAACAACTCCAGGTTGAGCAGGTGTGAATGATCCAGTGCTTGCTCCATTCCCACCAACTCCTCCTAATGCGCCTTTCCCAGAAAAGTTGAGCGTTGAACCCGTTAAATCAGCATCGCCTTGTACTTTTATATATATGTAACTATTTTGTGCTGATGTGGTGACTGTGTTTGCTCCAGGTGTAAAGTTAATAAAATTCTTTACAATAATAGAGTTGTCAGCTCCTGCAATAGTCAGTGCTCCTGTATGATCTCCATCAGACCCATCTCCACCAGTAGAGTAGCCAGTAGGAAGTGTATAATCAATCTTGCCAAAAGAATTTAACAGTACAGCTTTTCCTTCATCAGCATCACCTGCACTAGCAGTAACGGTGTTTTTTGTTTGTACAACTGTAATTGCACCAGTAGACCCAAACTCATCGTGGGCTACCATATTAGCGATAGTACCAGCTTGAAATTTACCAGAGACCGTTTCAGATCCATTTGGTACTGCACCATTTGCAAAATCACTCCATCCAGAGCTGCCGTACCCATAGAAAATACCAGTATCTACTAAGTATACGAGCATCCCTAATTCAGGAGCTGTAAGTTCTGCATCACGTGCAGTTGCATCTGCGTAGACGTATATAGGTGGCACAGTCCATAAAGACCCATTAAAGACGTATAAGCGATTTACTCCAGTGACGTAACAGTAGTCTCCTTCTAGTGGCGCAGCAACATCCGCGTCACGAGTAGCTAATGTATCGTAATATTTTAAACGAGGCTGGTCTCCAGTTCCTTGAAGTGTTGTAACAATCGAGTTCACAAAGTAATGAAGATCAACTGTTCCTATTTCTGCATTTGCAGAATGTGTTTTTCCTGTGCCCGCTGTAAGAGAGTTCCCAAAGAAACTAATGCCTCGAACAACTCCAGTTAATGTCGTGGTATCACCTGTAGTAGAAGGTGCGTCAGCTGCGTATACAATCTCGTAGTTTTCAAGTGGTTGTGCAGGAGAACCTTTATCAACGACAAAAAGACGAGTAGTTGCCTGTGGTGCACGAGCAACCCCTGTGACTCTGTCAAAGAATCTAACAGAAAGAGTAGTGCCTGTTGTAGTAACTCCAGTAGTGAGGTATCCAATAAGATTACTCTCTGTCTGTTGGAGTGTTGTAGGTAAAGCCATTAGTTCGTGTATTTGTAAGAAGGATCATCTGGATCAATGATGTAAGAAAGTTTCGCCCGTGTCAATTTCCAACCACCACCATTAACGTTATTTGTCAGTTTAAAGTTCATTTCATAGCCCTCTGAGAGAGAAGGCGGTACTGCAATACGTTTTTTAAATCTATAAAGAGGGATTGCTTCTGTTGTAGAAAAAGATGCTCCAGTATACACGTCTCCATAGTACGAGTCACCAAGGTATCCGAATCCACTACCTTGTGAGATGAAATTATCATCAGTGATAGAATCAAGTTCCTCTTCAGCACCATCAACCGTCATAAATATGTTAATATCAACTCCTCTTGGTTTTGCTCCTTCTACATCAATGTAGTCCCATACGGTACGCTCACCAAAACGAAACGTCTTACTTCTCCATGAACGTGTGTATCCAACACCATTATCAGAAAACGTTGTATTAAAACGGTAGACTACTGGTTCTGTATTAGAGCCAAAGTATAACTGATCACGTTTATTCCCATCCCGAAAAATAGCAAGCTGCCCTAGTGTAGGTATTTCCCATGGAACCCAGTTGTCTGCGCCAAACCGTCTCTTAACACGCTCATCGTATACTAACGCTGTATTATTGCTTGTTGATGCACCAAGAGGCACTCCAAGAATATACTTGCTATCAAACATTGCAGACGTAAATGTTCTTCCTGATGCAAAGTTAATACCATCAATCGTTGGAGAGATTTTATAACTCAAAGGGAGTGGTAGATTTCCATTCAATTTTTCACCAGTCGACCCATAAGTATCTACTCCATACTTTGATAGGTAGTAGTTGTATCCTAGTATAGGCTGTACAGTGTTTCGACCATACGCCCCACCATTAGCACTTTCTACTGGTATCTGTTGGAATATAACGTACGCATTAACCTCATCAAGAGTGATGTTTGCAGCATGTATGCTGTTCTCTTTAAAGATCTGGCAAACGTCGTTATTTGGTGATATGTCAGTAATGATAGTTCCATCTCCATTCCTTACACTAAATGTACTTGTCCCAAGGTCAGTGTCGATTGTATCTGTTTCGCTGTAAAATACACTACTAGGGTTATCCACTGTACCAGAAGCAATAAGCTTACTCTGAAAGACTGTCCATATACTTGCATTTGGTGCTGATATATTTAAGTCAGTGAGTGTTGTTCCATCCCATCTTTTCGGTCTATTCCCAGAAGCAGAATTACCAAAGATAAGGTTATCCATGAAAACAGTTGATCCCATAGAGTCTTTGTCAGCACCATAATTACCGACCTCTATAGGGGCCGAATTAGTGTTTGTGATGTAGTACAACTTACCACCATGGAATATAGCTAAACGATCTTCATCGAGTGTTTCAATTTGAAAATATACTGGCTGTATACCATGGACTCCTCCAGAACCAGGCAGTGTACACACCTCTTCGTATCCAAAACGACTAATAATAGAGCCATTTTTTGTAATATTCATATTCACCATTTCGGGAGATTCTGAAATATCAATATTCTGTGGCTCGTCTAATGTGTTAAGACCAGTAAATGTAGTGATATCTATAAATCTTCTGTTATCTGCGTCTTTTGACATAGTCTAAAAGAAAAAAATTAAAGGTGTGAATACTACTGGTGGTGTACTGTCATAACTTTCTGTTGACGTGCCAGCTGATACACCTGATATAGCGATACCAGCACTATCTGAACCTGCTCCTGCTGAATCATACCTTCCAGTATTCATGTCTGTAATAGCAGTCCATGTAGAGCCATCGTACGAGTATGCTTTAGTCGTACTCGACCGAGGGCCAAATCCTACACCATCAGTCTGCGAACCAAAAGCTGCTGTACTATCAGAAGTTATAGGGAATGATCCACCACTACTCCACGATGTTCCATTGTACTCCTCAGTAGAATTCATAGTACCAAATGAAGCACTCCATCCAGGAGTAACTAACCCTGCTGTTTGTGTGCCACATGCTCCAAATCTATATCGGGCAACACTCAAACTTCCTCCAGCAGACCACGATGTTCCATTGTACTCATCCGTAGTGGTGATAACACTAGACCCATTGTATCCACCACATGTAGCTCCAGAAGTCTGTGTTCCAAAATTAGCATTTCCCCATCTTGATGAACCAAGTGCACCCCCAGCAGACCATGAGGTGCCGTTATACTCTTCACTATTGCTTTGTGGTGTGCCGTTTTGTCCTGCGGTAGAAAGAGCAGCACTTTGTGTACCACACCCAGCGACATACTCCCTTCCTGCACCCATAGAACCACCAGCGGCCCATGATGTGCCGTTATACTCCTCTGAGCTTGATAAAACACCAGCGTTATTACCTCCCCACGTAAAAGCATCGGCAATACTAGACCCCGCAGAACCATTACTATATCTTCCTGTTGTGAGGTTTCCTTCAGCGTTCCAAGTACCCATACTATTTTGTTACAGAGTTTATTTCATCAAGAAGCTCTTGCTCCCCACCTTTAGCTAATGCTACTTTAGCAGTCTCCAGTTGACCTAGAAGGTTTTGCCTTTCTGAAGGACTACCAGAGCTTCCCATAGCTACACGTTGGTTCGTAAATCTCTTTGCGTAACTCGTAAGTTGGTGCTCGTTAACATCTTCAGTTCCGTATTTCATATGAGGGTAAAGAGCTTCCTTTATCTCATGCCAGTTCTTGAGCTCACGGATTCTATCTTTTGCCACTCTCTCCATGTTTTTCAACGAGAACTCTTTTTGTTCCTTCTCTACTTGGTATAACTCTTTTTCAAGATCATCAGTCTCACTTTTCATATCCCTTTCTATTTTCCTTACCTCTATACACTCTTTTCTATACTCATAGGAAAGAGTTACTAGTTCATTGTACATAACACTCTGTTCACGCATAGCCTGCCAGTACTTACTATCTGCAGTTGGGTGTTTCATATCGTTTAGTACTGAAACTTCCATCTCTGTGCGTGTCCTGAATATCTGCGTATGAGTAAAATTATCAAGTAACTCACCTGCCATCTCTTCAATACAGTCCATATCTGCAGCACTCAAAATGCTGGAGTTCTTTATTAAAGCTACTGCGCTATCTGTTGATGTGTTCAATTTCATATCTCTATGTTAGGGAAGTTGGAACTCAAGCTGAACCATAAGTACAAGAGGAGCTGTAGTGCTAACAGAATCTACATCTATACGTATTATATCATTTGTTGCGACATCGTCAGTAGCAACATTGATTGTACCCACTGTTCCAACTCTACTTCCTGATGCTATAGAAATAGCTCCTGACAGCATATTAGCTGCGTCGGTGAGGTTATGTATCATAACAGTAGTCGATCCTGTTGTACCTACTGTTGCTACAGTTGCTTGCGCTCTTACAAGATTCATACCAGTCATTGCTACTGGGATAGTGAAGTATGCAGCTCCATCACCTACAGCAACAGCGCCGCTTGTGACTTGCATAGTGACACCCTTACGCCCAAATGTATCAGACCCTGCTAAACCATCTGGAGTTATGATAAGCGTATTAGATGTTCCTGTAGTAATATTAGCACTACTTGCAATTGCCGTTCCTGAAATTCCTGTATTGAGAACAGCACTAGTATGTGTCTTATTAATAAATGTATCAGAACTACTTACTGTCGGAACATCAGCTCCATTAACTTGCAGTCTTCCTGTACCTTTTGGAAGAATATTATAGTTTATAGTACCACTAAACCCACTTAGTGTGTTAGTCGCTACTGTGGCACTACTGTAAGAAAGTACACTTGTAGGGTCAAATCCACCACCAAGAGTGAAAGAACCAGGAGCAGATATATTGCCGCTATCATCAATAGTGACTGTACTATTTTGTATAAGTTTTCCAGTGGTAGCATCAAAACGTGCTATAGCGTTATCTGTAGCACTTGCAGGCCCAACCACATCACCAACACCCTTAGCGTTTAACTGTGTTTGAATAGCGGAAGTTACCCCGTCTAGGTACTGAAACTCTGCATTGCTTACTGACCCATTGGCTATCTTCGAAGCGTCTATTGCTGCACCTGTTTTAATATTAGCGTCTTCTACATTTGTTAAACTATTTCCTGTACCGTCTGCATCGAATGTCTTATTAGTGAATGTTGTTGTAGATGATGCGGAGATAAGAGAAGATGTAGCGACTCCTGAGTCCTTTACAAGTTTCCCTGTAGTAGAGTCAAAAGAAACTAGGTTAGAATCTACTGCACTGGCAGGCCCAATAACAGCACCGTCTAGGTTCCTCTCTAAGATATTCCAGTTAGCACCAACAGTCGCTTGATCGCCAGCAGCAGACCCATCCACAATACATACAGCCATATCACCAGCTTCAACGTTTGTTCCTGAAACTCCTCCAATCTTTCCTGCTACTGATATTCTGTAGGTATCACCTGCATCACCAGCGGGGTAGTTTGGGTTAGTAGAAGCATCTATAGCTCCTTTATAGGTCATAGCATCATTAGCGGCCAATAGCCCATCAGCGTATGCTTTAACGGCTTTTTGTGTAGCAATCTTTGTATCAGAATTAGCTGCAAGTGTTACATCTGTGTCAATTACCCCTGTTTTGAAGTTGTCAGTCTCTATGTTTGTGACGGTATTATTATCAACATCAATACTCTTAGCAGTAAGTGTGTTTGTACTAGAAGCTGTTATAAGTGTACCTGTCGTTGGTAAAGTTACGTTTGTTGCCGCGGTAGTTGTGAGTGTGAGAGCGTTTGCACCTGATGTGGTGAAACCACCAGCAAGTGTTATATTTCCACCTAAGTTAATAGATCTGTCAGCATCATTCACTACTAATGACAAAATTCTGTCTGCCGTACGTATTTCACCTATGTTACTAATCGAGAGAACATTCGCTAGTGTGTTGTCGTTCAGTTTAAGACTTGAACTACGGACAGATGTAAACTGTGCATTACCTCCTCCGTCAATAGTAGCAGTGGATTGTTTAATAAGCTTCCCGGTTGTCCCATTGAATAGAGCAATTTTTGTGTCTATAGAACTTGCTGGCCCAACCACATACGTGCTTAAATTCTGATCACCTGTATTTGTACCTGAGTGTGTACCGCCTGAAAGCGTCGTAGTAGTGCCTTCTGTAGGGGTGATTGTTGCCGCCGTAGCAGGTGCAGTAATGGCTACTTTATTAACCGTGGTTGCTGTTGCAACTCCAAGTGTCGGGGTTACCAGTGTTGGGCTTGTATCAACTACAAATGTTGTACCTGTACCAGTTTGAGCAGCTATAGATGTAGCGTTCCCTACTGATGTAATTGGCCCTGTTAAGTTAGCGTTGGTCGTAACCGTTGCAGCGTTTCCTGAGATATTTGTCTGATCACCTGTATTTGTTCCGCTCGTGTTACCAATCACTACTGCTTGTGCATCAGTCAAATAGTTTCTGTTGGTACTTGGTGCTATATCCGCTGTAGTAGCATCAGCACCAGCAGTAATAAGACCGTCGGCATCGTACGTTACTTTCGTCTTTGTCGCTCCAACAATAGCAATATTTGGTTGCAAAGCACTGTCCGCTAGATCAAGAGAAGCGTTTACAGACACATCAAGTTTTGTTTCGTCTATAGACCCAGCTACAAGAGCAGCGCTTATTGTTGGCGCAGCATCATTGTACGTAAAATCTATTTCGCTCGTGTCTGTAAGAATTGTACCGATGGCATCTTGTGCGCGCTCGTCTGTGTAGTAAAGATTAGTTAGCCCCTCTGTGATGTCGTCCGTATCTAATACAACAATACCCGTTTGACCATTTACAGAATCAACAACACCGCCACCGCCACCCGAAGCACTCAACGTAGTGCCTGTCATGGAAAGGTTTGCCCCTATAGTAATAGGTGCTAAATCCCCTGTGGATCCTCTACCAAAAAGCTGGCTAGCTGAAAGCACAATAGGAGCAGCGTCTCCATCTGTTGCAGCAGCACGACCAAGTACTCCATTGGCAAGCACATTCTGCATCTTTGCATATGTAACAGCATCACTTGCTATTGTTGCTGCAAAAGAACCTGTTCCTGTTCCTGTGACGTCGCCTGTTAAGGTAATAGTCTGATTACCTGTGTTTGTGCCTGAAAGTGTTGAGTTGCCTGAAATAGTTAAACTACGAGAAAATGTTCCTATTGATTCACCAAAACCAATAGACAAATTTTCAATAACAGCGCCACCAGCCCCAGTGTGACTTATTCGTAAAGAATTCCCACCTGTTTCACTTGCAAGACGAAGTTCTGGTGCTGATGTCCCTCCTTGAAGAGAGATAATACCACCATTACCGATGTTAAGTGTTGTGGCTGCTGGCATTGTTACATTACCACCATCATCAACAGTGATTGTACTATTTTGTATAAGTTTCCCAGTAGTGGTGTCAAAACGAGCAAGTGCGTTATCTGTGGAACTTGCTGGCCCAACGACATCACCTGTTCCTCCACCACCACCAGTTGCATCTAACACACCAGCTGTAATGGCTAAGTTTGTACCAACTTGAAGCGTTTCATACGCGTTTGTTGTATCGTTCCAGTAAATCATTGCGTCTTCACCTGGGTCAGTAATAGCTGCAAGACTTGTTAATGCAGTACTACTCGCTTGTTTTTCTGTGTCTAGTTCGTTAAGAGCAGATTGAACATTCGTACTAGCAATGGTTCCAGCGGGAGTATTCGTTATATCAGATGCTACGTAGTCACCAGACTGCGCAACAACATCTCCAATACGTGAAAAAACACTATCCACAAGACCTCCACCGCCGCCGCCTACATTATTTACTGTATTCTGCGTAGCCATTATTCAAAGTTGTTATTAGACGTAATCAATATTTCCTACTGCTCCTGGTACAGCTGTCCATGTGGTGTTTGTTGTTGTACAGACAAGAGATATAGCATCTCCTCCAATATTACTTTCAAGATACCCACCAGATCCTTGTGTGGTTGTTACATCACCAAAGACAATCTGCTGTCCGTTTCCTTGAACAATTCTCCATCTGCCTACACCCTTTTGTAAAAGAGAAATACGATCACCAATATTTGCAGTAAGCGGGAGTGTAAGAGTAATCGGTGTAGGGCTATTCGCGATATAGCCGTAATTCACAAGGGCATTAGTGTTAGCAACAATCTCAAGCCACTGTTCTGATGATCCCATATCGGTATAAGTGTAAAGGGAGCTAAAATCTGAATACGAACCAAGCAATGGTCGGTCTTCGTAAATAGAAGTCAGACGGAGATCGTCTTCTCCTTGCAGTGAAACAGACTCTGACTGCCAAGCATCTGCAATCATTTCATCTGCAAGTGCTTTTTTGTCTCCAGCTTGTTGGTTTAAGCGAGACCTGCGCATAAGAAGTTCTGCTGCTTTTGCTGCGATAGCTTCATCCCAGTACTCTTTGAAACGTACTGTCTGAGAACCAACAGTCATATTGTCTGGTATCTGTATATACCAACACGTTAATACTGTTGTTTCACGTGGGTAGGTATTGATAACTCTTGAGTCTGTAAGTGTGTCCCACAGTATTGTATAGGTTTGTGGGATGTCGTTTTCAAAGGCATCAAAGTTTTTAAGGCTATATGGTGCGCGTTTATTCTTATAGAGTTTTGCAGGACGTAGAAAGTTTAATGGAAGAGCTACTGAACCATTCACAACACTCAATGATACTTTAACGGTATACTCTGGGATGTCGTACCGTTTTAAAATAACACGAATAGCCTGATTGATAGCGTTATATCTTCTGTCTGGTGTGTATTTCTGTGTCTCTGTGGTTCCGAGTTCTTCGGAAACAAGAGCATCCAGATCATCGAGTGATGCCATAACTAGTAACTTTTAGTTGAACCATAAAAAATTGCTTCTCCTGCTGCTCCAACGGGAACCTCCAAAGGAAGAAGCCGAATGCGCTTAGCTGCCATAACGTTTAAATCAATAGAAGCCATAAACACAGCTGTTCCAGCTGTTGTAGAAGCACCACTATTGAATGTTGTTGTTGTGAAGTCTCCTGCTGTATATGTTCCGTATGGGAACCATGATGTATTTAAAGGATCTTCTACATTATCCAAAGGTGAAAGCTCAATACTAAACTGCAGCTCACTACCATTGCTTCCTGGCGTGTACTTAGCGTATAGGTGGATAATATCATCAAAATCAACCAAGAGTGGAATTGATGGTACTGCTGAAGCAGTTAACGTAAATACAGTTGTTGTTGCATCTGCGTAAATATCCTGCGTAGCCGTTTTATTGTAACTCATATCAAAATAGTAAAGAAAAGTCCCCCTATAGAAACTATAGAGGAACCATCAATGATTATGCAAACAAATGTGCCGAATTAGGTAATGATACCTACAGAAGCCAAATAGTTTACAACACCTGGAGCAAGTACCATACGCATCTGGTATACCCAGTTACCCGTATTTGTATCCTGCACACGGCGGATAGCTGGCATCTCCTTAACCTCAAGACGCAAACCATACATGTTTGTCACGTCTCCCTTAGGAGCCATAAGAAAACAGTCAGTTGTTGAGTCGAGAAGTGGCCACTCAATTACTTCAATACCAAGCTGTTTTGCCAGGTAATTTAAGTTGTTGAATGCGCTTTCAGGCTCGTTGGGAGACTGAGTAAGCTGCCAAGCGTTCATTGTCTCCTCAGGCGGAACAATCAAACGAGACGGTCGATAGTTAGCAATCATACCATCATGGTCTTGCATCTTACGAAGCAATACACGAGCTTGGTTGAGAGTTGTCTTAGAAAGACCACCAGTGACACGGTTAGACTGGGTGAGACCCAAATCACCGATAGGCTGAGTAGCAGAGAACAAAGAGGTAGTAATACCTGCGATGTTAATACCGTACTCACCACTAGTTGCTGTACCGTTATTCAAGAAATCAGCACACAACTGGTCTGTTTTCTGCTTGAAGTGGTATCCACGAGTAGCTGCAATCTTTGCAACACTTCCGTAGTTGTCGAACAACATTGTCAAATCAGAGATAGGGATAGCACTCTTGTAAATACCAACAGTGATCTCATTCGCTCCAATTTCCTTAATGTTTTGCGTTGGGAACGCCGCTCCGTCCGTAACCTCCTGCACAGCAGAATCAGTCTGGACGAGAACAAAACGCTCGTTATAACGCTGTGGTGTTTCAATGTTGAACACCTTTTGGTATGTGGATTCATACCCCATAGCTCCTGTTGCGAAGGCTTTCTTGACCTTAAGGTCAGCCTGCTCCAGATTCTGTGCTACATACGTTTTACTCATAAGTTGAAAGAATCAAAAAATAGATAGAAAACCAAACTAGCTCCAAATGTCGAAGCTGATAACAGCTGTACAAAGACCATTTGTTGCATTGTCAAAACTCAACAAGCGGATAAATCCATTTGTCGTGTCATTTTCGTCAAGCAAGTAATCACCACTTGTAACATCAAGCGTGTACTTACCAAGGTTTGTTGCTGTCACCAGATTTCCTGGAGTTGCAGCGTACATCTGAACAACCAATTCAGGAGAAGACTCAACAGTAATTGTTCCGTCTGCACCAGCTGTTTCAGAAGATGTGCCAATGGCAATACCTACACGAACAGATGTACTTGCAGTTCCAGTTGGAGCTGCCTTAACGTATCCAGCATTAGTGCCGTCTACGATAACCAACATTCCAGGGAGGATAGATCCTGCTGTACCAGACTTCACCTTGAGAGGTGGGAATGGCATTGGCACTGGGAAACTTCCAACTCCTGTGTTGAGAACTTTTATAGATTTCATAAAAAAATGCACAAAGTAAATAAATTTCTCTTTGCACACTCTTTATAGTTTTAGATGTAACCGAAGGATGGTTTACTCGATACCAAATGCTTTCGCATCCATACCAGCTGACCACTCACTCAAATCGACAGTTTCTTCCACAACTGGTTTTTCAGCTACTCCACCTTGTGAATTTGCGCCCGTAATTTGTATAGGTGTTCCTTTGCCTGCATAGAGAGCACGATGTGCTGCATTGAGGGCTTGGCTATACTCCATAGAGTCATTCACACGATAGATAGCATCAGCTGTTTCTCGCAAGTTTGTTGCGTCATTACCTTTTATGCTGAGGTTTGTTGCAAAAGCTTCAAACTCTGCTTTCTCGGCTCGACGTAACCCATTTTTCAGTAGAGTTTCCTGCTGGAGTGAAGAAAGACGTTTAAACTCTTTCACCGTCATCGGACGATTTTCATCATCTTCATCTGATGTTGGAGTATCCTCCGCTGTAACTGTGTGGTCTTTTTCTATAAAAGAACGATAGCGCTCCTTCATACGTTTTGACCTATTCGCTACTTCTGCAAAGGTCTCATTCTCCTTAAACCATTCTTGAAGCTCTTTTCCTGATAGATTACCTGCATCTAAACTGTTGAACTGATCTTCGATCAAATCGACAATAAAGCGATGTGCATCTTCCAGGCTTTTTCTCTTTTCCTTTGAGGACGTATCCTCATCAGACTCTTCCGGTGAATCATTAGTGGAAGGTTCTAACTCATCACCGTCAGCAGTTGGGTTCTCTGTACCTTCTTCAGATTGAAGTACGTCAGTAGACTGCTCTTGTTCCACGTCAGTAGTATCTCTTTCATCGCTAACGGCATCGGATAAGCCAAAGGCTACTTCCATATCCACGTCTGAAGAGTCTCCACTCGTTGGGGTTGTCATAAACTATGTGTAAAGATCAAAAACATCCTTATTGTTGGAGGATAAAGGGTTTTATGTCAAGAAAATAGCACACCATTCCCCTACAGAAAGATGTGCTATTCCCCATATTACCATAATACTCAGTACCAATGCCTCTTGAAAAAGCTCCTACGGAGGGATGTTACTTCTTGACTACAACCTTGTCAACTTCGATACCAGAGGCATCTTTCTTCTCTTCAGTGGCAGGTGCAGTTTCTGCAACATCCACTTCCTCCTCTTGAGTCTGGTCAAATGAACCGTTGACCTCATACCGCACAGCCTGATTACTCTCATAAGCATTACGCTTTTTAATTTCATCACGTTCTGCTTTTGTAAGACGAACCTTCTCACGAAGCTCTCCCATAGGAGTACGTCGTGCTACTAATCCTCCCCCTTTTACTTCTGCGTCAGAGGCAGTAAGGTACTCCTTACCGTTCTTTGCAATGTAGAATGTCTGTGCCATTGTGGTGTATTAAAATATATCAGTAAAATCCATTGAAGCCGCACCATCCACACTCTCATGTGTAGTTTGTCCTTGTTCGATTCTCTTGGCAAGTCTCTCTGCTTCAGAGGCGTCTCTCAGTGAGCGTATGCGGTCTTTGATTGTTTCGATTGACTCTACCATCCTTAGACGAAGCAACTCCTCTGCTGCCTCACGTAGTGTTGGGCTTTCGAGAACTAACTTGTAGTCTAAAAATGCTGCGAGATCTCCCGTAAGGCCTTCGGCAAGAGAGTTGACTGTTGTATCAATCTCTAGTTCTTTTGGGAGCTTTGGTGTTTTCTTTGGTTCCTTAGTCGGCATCGAGTACTTCGTGAATAGGTATATGTTTAAACTTATTTCCCTGGCTATCTCTTCCGTCCCATACTCCTTCCCCATAGGTACGTGCTAGGTGTGCTTTTTCACGCATCCCCTCACGTTCTTTCTGCTCGTATGCTAAGCGTAGAGTTCTGTCTCCTCTCTCAAGGATATCACTACACTCAGCATCATTGATTGTCCCATTCTTTAGCTTACGCATCAACTGAGACTCATAGGATTCTTCCATAGAAACTGTGGTTAAATAAGTTCACGACCAGAAGGATTGAGGACTGATTGATCTGGTTGAGGCATCGTCTTTCCTCCAGCTCCTCCCATGTCAGCACCCATTGAACCACCAAGTGCTTGATTTGTCGATGCTGTACTCATACCAGAAGCATTTCCTTGGAATGGGAGTTGCCCTCCTGGCATACCTTCAGGCCCCATACCCATAGCTCCAGGATCCTCTGGATTCATACCACCACCAGACTCTTCCATATACTTATCGTTCAAGTGGTTACGGCTGATATTCTCAATTACCTGCATAAACACATGGTAGAAAGCGTTCTTAATATCACGTCCCTCCTTACTGTCCATCTGCTCATTGAGTTCTTCCTTCATTGCCAAGAGGAACCGCATACGAGCGTAACTTTCCTTACGACTCTCATTCTTTGGTAACTCAACAATATTTCCAAACTCAATCTCTTCTCGTAACATCGCAAACTCATCCTCATAAATAGCATCATCATCCGTAAAGGTACGAGAGTGCTCAAGACCGATACCTTCAACCACTTGCTCAAGGACTCCACCAAGGTTGATGGTCTTTGCAATCTCTGGATCAATCTGCATGATGTTCGTCAACATAGGGATGAACTGCATCCAACGACCGAGTTGCTCAATACCAGCAGCCTTCTCGCTACGCTTATCAAGAACTTCTACTCTACACGGAACATTGAACATTGGGTTCGTCATGTAGAAAGAATCCTCGTAGCCATTCTTATTAAAGAACATGGACTCTCCTGTATCAGCTTGCCGTACACGGTAGTTCTTAATAGGGATCTTACGACGCTTCTCTTGTGCAGTGGTGTCATCCGTCATAAATGCCTCCATCTTCTCAATCAAGATACGTGTGAGGTATGTTTCAGCCTCCACCTCATTGATCGTCGTGATGGTAGAACTATGGAGTTCTTGTGATGACTGAATAGCCATAGTCTGTGTGGCTGTCTGTTCTTGAGAGAAATTCAGGTTCCGAAGATCAGCACGTGACGTCATAGTCATCTCACTCTCCAGTTTCTGGAGCATCTCGTAGGATCGTGTGTTGGGATTACCCGCAATAATAGGAGAAATACTATCACCTACCTTCCCTTGGAGTTGTCCTCCTGCTCTCCATATAGCACCTGGCTGGAGTTTATGTGCACGTGGGTTATATCCAAAGTCACCACTCATTGCCAATACAGGCTGGAGCGTTAACTTGAGGTTCATCATCTCTAGGGTGAATACCTGGTCTTTTGCGTCAATCATCGGCGCAATCCACTCAGCTAAACAGGTACTCCATGATGAATCGTTCCGTGGTTCAAACTTATATTGGACGACATCTATACAACTTGTGCCTTTTGCCTCAAAAAGACTCCCCTCAAACTTCGTTTCGTTATTCACCACAACGCGATACAAGTCCTGCTCAGGATTCATATACTCATACAGCTTCACCATCTCCACCGTGGACTTCTCCCATACCTCACGGTCATTCGTCACCAAGAAATCCTCGTTCTCTGCAGGAATAAACGGTGTAGCCATCACTCCCTTGGTGCTAAAGCCCATACGAGGAGCAAGTTCGTTCATATACCGACTATAGGGTACATAATGACGGATAATACAGTCTCTCGCACCCGTATTCCCTAAGGGATCTTGGAGACTAAGAGCTGTTTCATCCATAAACATATTCCGATACCCTACGTGACGGATACTCACATCACGAAAGAGTGTAGTGTCAATCATTTCTCGTTTACCATCGTTGGTCTTTGGGAGTTTTCTCTGGATATGGGTGAAGTCTCCTTGAAGAAACCCATCACCAAACATCATCATATCTAAAATGGCACGCCTTCTGGCTGTCTTGTACCAAGGTTGACGTTTCAAGTAGTCGATATAGGCCTTCTTTGCAATCAAGAGGTTCTTATCCTCATCGTAGTACGGTTTAATAATAGCCTCAGGCATATTCTCCATATACTTGTCGACTAAGGCATTCACCATATCTCGTAAGGACGGGAAACGTATAGGCCCGTTGAAACTCTCACCAGTAACAATCCAGTGAAGGTTGTTTGGGTACATCAATCGTTGTACACCAGCCCATGTTTCACGACGGTTCTGCTTCGGTACACTCATCTGAGTAAAACGCTGCATCACTTGTGACGCACCCTCATCTAAACCACCTCCTGAAGACTCTGAGCCTTGGTTGAGGTAGTCTTCTTCGAATTTCTTCGACGACATTTTCGCCATAAAACCAGTATTATGTTGTATAGAAGAATCCCATTCCGTCTAACGTTGTAAACTCATCGTCGTCGGTATCAAATAACGATTCTAAATCACTCTCACTATCCACAGAACCACCTAGGTATGTCAAGGGACTGTCTTGATGGACACGGTTCTTATACGAGAGGAGTAAATACCGTAACGCATCCACCGCATGATCCTCACCATTCGTATCTAAATCATCTATACGGCGCTCTGAGTGTACTTGGTTAGGAATAGTACTCACTAAGTGTACACAACGGCGGTTGATCTTGATAGCATTCGTTTTAAAGAACTGGCGCACCACTGTCCACCCAATAATACGATCATTCGGTGCCTTCAACATCGGTAAGGGCCGCATCTTATCCGCACCAGAGGTAGGACTATCCTTCTTCGCCCATATAGCAGGATCCGCAAACACCGCTTCCACCTTCATATCCTGGTCATGGATCTTATTGAGTATCGCATCCCGTAACTCCTCATAGGTATGGGTTTTGACGTAGATCTCATCAAAAATATACCATTCACCATCCCAAAATCTCCCAAAAACCACCGCACTTGGCGCAGTATACCCGTAATCCAGCCCTATAAACACAGGTAACTCATTGAAAATCTTCTTCGTGGCGTCATCCTCAAAATCATCTATCACATGCACATCCCGATTAAACTCCGTGAAGTATTGACCAGCAAAGACATCCCAATTTCCATCACGGTACGCCTTCGCAAGATCATCTGGCAGCATACTCAACTGATCACCATACCCAGGGTCAATAAACTTATTATCCGAGTACAAGGCTTGGATATAACAAAACTCTCTGGGATCCACCTTATCCATGCCCTCAAAATTCCGATCAATCCATAACTTCTTCACCCATCCATGGCCTGGGCCACCTGGATTACTCCCCGCTATAAACTTCGTATCATGCTTGGGGATGCCTGGCCAACGTAAACGGAGCAATACCAAGAAGTGAAACACCTCCTCCTTATCCTTCGTCAACTCATCAATAAAAATACTCGCAAACTCACTACTCAAGTACTTACTCGGATCATCCAAATTCCTAAACGCTATCACTCCACCACCAAAGGCAGCATGAAGCCTGAACTCACTCTCACTCCTATTCAACGTCCCTAACCAACTAGGGAACTCAAACTCCACCTTACTGATCTGGCGTTCCTTCAAGGCTGGATAATCCTCACAAAATAATCCCACACGTACTCCCTTAGCACCATACACCTGGAAGTAGTACATACACATAAATACCGCCTGCCATCGCAAGAAATAACTCTTACCACCACCAGCTGCACCTCCATACAACACATACTTATACCGCATCGCTTGAAGATGGGCCTCTATCTGCTTGGCCTGGAAACCCGACAACTCTAAGAAGTTAATAGTCTCCTTCTTCAACCCCTCATGACGCGCTAACTCCTCACTCAATGCCTCCTCACTATCCACATCAACAACACCAGGTACCTTCTTCGGCTTCTTCACCTTAGGCGCCACAGGTTTCTCCACTAAAAACTCCTCATCCACATCCAAGGTCTCCTCCAACTCACTCCTCTTACGAGATCCCATAGGCACAATCTTGTTACCTCGCTTCCCTTCACGGTACAAACCCATCATGAACAACTCCTCATCACTCATCTCATAGTAATGGACGGGGTAGTTCCGTAACTCTCCATTCGTGTGGTGATCCTCATCGTTAAACAACTCTTCATCTAGTGATACCATAGGTGTAGCTTAGGTTTTTTGATGTAAAATTATGGGTGGGGGGTATCTTATTTCTTTTATCTCCAATACGTCGGGACACCCCACCAGTCCCCCCCAAACATTACCCCCCGTTCCCTATCCGTATATCCTCGACGATCGAAGGGATCCCCGCTTGTGGTGCAATGTTAAGGATAATATGGGGCACACTGTTTGATGATGCCTTCCCAACACCCCCGACCCCGTATAGCTCTTTCAATGCCCCTAGTGCTACCTTGTCACTACTTGACGTCAGTAGCTTCTTATGCAACTTCGCTATATCCTTGGGAGTCATAATCTTTTCTAATTCCCTTCGTACTTCATCCTCCCACGCACTATTTATGATTTCCATGGATGCATGTAATATTATATATTATAGGGCTCAGGGCTTATACTACATACTGAAGCAATAAACCTTTAATATTGCAACCTTAATGATAGTATTATACTTGTATTGTGCTACAGTTTCGGTATAATAAAGATGTTCCAAGAGAGAGAACAACCTACTATATTACCCCTCTCACCATGACAGCATTTGCAAACGTTTCCAACGTATTTACTAGCGCACTTGATACAGTGACTGGCGCTTTTGAGACAGTCCAAGAGACTGTAGTTAATGTACTTGAGAGCGACCAATTCCAAGCAATTAAAAAGGATGTCCACGCTATTACGCTAGCAACTGCAAGCATTACAAATACAGTCGCTTGTATTGTTACAAGTGTACTTGTACCACTTGTACTACTTGCAATGCTTATCTCAATTGCCTTGCTTGTAGCTGCTCCTGTAGCAGGCGCGGGCTTCGTAGGTGGTGCTTTGTTTATGGCTGACATATTGTTTTATACAACGTTAATCCGTTTTGGGTCTTTCCTATTATGTACGCTACTCAATCCAGATTCTATAGCTTAATTGCTTAATCGCTTAATCCTTATGCTTATGATTACTACTATTCCGCCCTGATCGAGTCACGCGCCCGCGCGCACCTTCGATACTCTATCTATAGCTAACTCTTGACCCCATGAACCTAGAACCCTTTATATCCTATTTGAAAGATGCCCTGCACGTTGTCTATATATCCTTGCCCCTGTTTGTTTATGGCTATGGAATACGATTGCACGAGTACCCGCTAACGAGTTTAGTCATTGTATGTATAGCTTTTGCCATGCAAATACGACTATCCCAAAATGGACACTATCTTTAATACTTGAACCCCTTTCTTATGCCTTTTCTTTTCCTTCTTCTAGTGGCTTGTATTCTTGTCCCTATGCCCCTGAAGCTACTCTTCATTGCTTGGCTAGTCCTTACAATAATCAATTAAACAACCCCTACTTTTTTCCTTTCCCTGCTATGATTTTTAGAAACAATTCCGACATGTACGAAAGCGCCATTGATACCCAAAGACAACGTATTGAGGCGCAAGCGCGCATCATTACCAAGCTACGAGAACAACTTGCAACCCTCAAGGATACAAGAGACTTGCCAAATAAAGCTGATTGCCTCCTGGAACAGCTTGCAACGCTTATACAACCTAATCCAGAGGCTTGTACTTGTGACGGGCTACGCGCTACAAATGAAAGGTTTTATGATTGCATCCAGAGGCAAAAAAAGACCATCAAGGCCCAAGATGAACAAATAAAAGACCTACAGAAAAACAATGCATCACTACAACGGTGTAGAATCATACAAAGCAAACAAATAGAGGATCTAGAATCTGCATCACGTGTAGCAATCCAGACACTCAAAGCGTCACTATAATTTTTTCCAACTACTTATTACAACCCTATGAAAACAGCAAAAAGAACCCATGCACAAAATAAAAAGGCGTACCCGCAAAACCATCCAGATACCACCATGGAACGCATGAGCTATAACGAGCTACGCGATATGCTTGATCTAATCCTCACTGCCCAAGTAGCTACAGATATGCAAGTAATGGCATTACAGGGTGAGAATGACAATCTCTTGTCACCACACATTGAAGCCCTAAGCAAAAACGACACTCTAACAGCCCTAGGCAATCGCTTATGTAGCTTTTACCTAGGCGAAGGCGAGGGATCGGATGAACGTATCGAGGACATACGCACACTACGCAAGCGCACCATGGACAGGATTAAGAAGGCAATGCAGAATGGTAAGTTTATGCCCCCTACATTTACCTACGACAACGAGCATGACGAGGAGCAGAGAATCGAAGAGGCGACCACCGCACTTGACCCTATGAAAAAATTGCGCTCTGTACTTGAAGGAATCCTGAAAGACCTTGACTAGAACCATGTTTGAAAACTATACCCCTACTTATTACAACCCCTATGACTGAACAGACCGCCAACACACTAGAAAACCTTGCGCTTGATACCTATCCAGACATGGACGAGTACAACGGGTGGACAAACCACGACACATGGAACGCGTATAATTTTTGCAGCGAGGACGAGGGCATATATCATTTTCTTAAAGACTCCTTGAACCAGCGAGAATTATCTCAACGTTTCTTTATGGTATTTGGATTTAATGAGCGAGATATTGAGGCAAGAAACGTCAATTTTACTGAATTACTTACCGCCCTTCATGCAGACAACCAGCAAGCAAGATAAAAACAGCAAGAAACAGCCCCTAGGAGCGCCCGCAAGGGTACCTAGGGCAACTAATACACCGAGCTATGTCATGCGCTTTATAGGCGCAAATATACGCAAACACCGAGAGTCCAAAGGCGACCACATGACCACGTTTGAGCTAGCCCGCCTTACAGGACTCAACCGAATGACCATATCCAGAACCGAGCAAGGCAAACGCTTTAAGTTAGAAACCTTATGCACCATAGCCGAGGCGCTCGATATATCCATTTTTACCTTATTTTTCCCGCCATTGTATGCCAAGAGTACAAAAAAAACCGCACCAGATACGAAGTAAAGTATGCAAGACCCGCACGGATTTTGAACACTTCTTGTTTTCCGTATGGGATGCACCAGATCCAGAGCCCACATATTACAGGCGCACCGTATACTTGCGAACCTCAAAAAATAGCCCCTTACAGGCTGAAATCACCGCGCTACCCCGCCACGAGGGCATGAAATTACACACAACTATTATCAACTTTTTCACCTACGGTACCCATATAGGAACGCACTATATGACGCAACATGAAGCCCCCGACATGGAAAGTGGATATAAGACATTCAATATATCACGCCCAATAAACAGGAACACGAGAGACCTATACCATGGGCAAGTTATCCAGTACAACACTATGCGCTATTTTTTACAACGTACCACACGAACCCACGAGAGCTATGTACTACTTGCGCCTATCCCATGGGAAAAAAGTATGGACATAAAGTTTGTAAACCTCAAGGAGTCCGAGCTTGCCCATAAAGCTATGAAAGAGTCCTACGACCTTTTTGCTAATACACGTTGGATTGCGAATGTACTCAACGAAACGCAAGTGTACCTACAAAAGGCACACATGGATAAAAAACCTACATACACGATTGACAGCACCGCGTTACTAGATGAAAGGATCGCGATAATTCTTGACCATATCCAAGAGGCAAAAGCGCAGATGAACCTTATACAGATGCCAGAATTATCATTATAAATATTTTTTACCCTACACCATTTTTATTATGAAAGCTACAACACTTTCCGAGACCTTAGAAGTATCAAAGACCACCGCAAAAAATAACGCGCTTGCCTCAATGGCTACGACCGAGGAGGGCACCACCACCACAACCGACTACGAAGGCGCGCCAAATAAGAACGACCAAGAGACAGACAAAAAGAAAAAGGAATCCACCAAGGATGAACAAGAGAAAAAGAAAACCGACCCACAAGAGGCAGACAAGCAAGAGGAAACTACAGGTAAAGACAGCGAGAAGGGCAAAAAAGGCGATGCACCAGAAGACCAAGAGGAGGACAAGCAAGACCAGACTCAAGAGGAGGAACCCGAAGCAATGGAAAACATCCAGATACCACAAGACCAGATTAACTTCTTAGAGGCATGTAAAAATGCAACGCGACCCGCTTTAATCTATGGACATACAGGAACAGGAAAAACGACTCTTATCCGAGAGGTTGCGAAGAGGAATAAGAAGACCCTTTTTCGTATCAACCTCAATGGGCAAACAGGGCGAGAAGACTTAGTAGGGCGCTACGTGCTTATAGACGGTACAACCGTTTGGCAAGACGGTCTACTCACGATTGCCATGAGAGAGGGGCACTGGATACTACTGGATGAAATAAACGCAGCCCATGCAGACGTATTACTCACTATACAGGCGGTCATTGAAGTAAATAATCACCGTTTTGGATCTCTTACTCTTACCGAAAAAGCAACGGAAAGCGGGATAGTAGAAACCATACATCCACATAAGGAGTTTATGCTTTTTGCGACATCCAACCCCCCGAGCTACGCGGGATTGAAGGACTATAACACCGCGACACTTTCACGATTTTGCGCCTTAGACGTAGGGATGCCCGACATGGAACATATAGCGCAAAGTTTTTCCGAGAGATACCCAAAAGCAGAGATATACCTACCGTATCTTTTTGAAATCATTAAAAAGACCTTACCGAAGTTTATAGACGGGTCTATAACGTATTGCCCGAGCCTACGAGATATCGACCATATCAGCGCGCTAGTCAATGCAGACTTACCCCTCACCGAAAGCGTACGCGCGGGATTTACGCAAAAGATACTCGATGAAGAGGAGCGAGAACTTGTCTTGAACTGTATCCGAGAAGTAGCGACAAGTTTTGAATCGTATAGCAGACAATTTGAGACCCATGCTTTATACGAGACCGCAAAAAACCATGTACAGGCAACCAAGGACATAGGGGCAACCGTCACGAAGTCCATACCTAAAGAGATTGAAAAAGTGACAACCTCACACCTTGAAAGTCTCAAACAGGATATTGATAAAATACGTACATACCTAGAGGAACTTGAGAAGTGCAAAAAACAACTTTCCGACCTACTCACGAAATAATCACCATGATAGACCAGCATACAAATATCCACCTTCGCAAAAAGGTACTTGCACAACTCAAAGACAACTTATTTTATAGACCCTCGCTCGACAGGCGGGGGCTACTAGATACAAATAGATGCAGCGAATACAAAACAAGCAAAAGACTCTTCACCAGAACCGACAACGCAAGGGGTAAAGAGTACATGATACATATCAATATGGATACGTCAGGATCTATGGAAAACGAAATATATCGCGATGAAAATGGAATGTACGTGACACGCGAGACCCTTACATGGCTTGCAATACGTGAATTGTATGCACTTTTCCATGATTTTACGACTATCAACTTGACGTTTTATGGTGAACCAATCGCGCCTTATGCAGGTGATGCACTGAAAAGGATTATGAATAAACCCATGCCGAAAACCATGAGCGACGTGCAACAGGAATATAACAGCATAAAATACACGATTTACAAGGCGGGTAATGACTATTGTATTTATCACCATGAACCGATACAAGGCGGGCGCGAGCGTATGTATGTAGCAACTCACTCAACCGATTCCGAGGCACGTGACACCATAAAGGCGCTATGCAAACGACAGGGTAAAGAGTACAAGGGAGGCGATTATCGACGTGTATACCAGAATAAGATAATGATGGAAAACGACGATAGTACCATACTAGCGTACACCGCTATGAATGTACGAGCGAATCCAGATGCAGACCACATCATATTGCACCTAGGTGACGGGGAAGTGGATTTTGGCGACTTATCAGACCACATGGACTGCTATATCAATGGGAAAAAAGCACCGAAAACAGGATCGCGGGAAAGCGCCTTGCACCTTATCAACCTACTAGAGGGAAAAGGGAATTGTCAGTTTTTTGCCGTAGGTATAGATACGTGTCTACCCGTAGAATTGTACAAAAAAGGCTTTACCGTAGATGCTAAAAACTTAAGCGCCTCACTCTTGAAAAACCTATCAAAAGCCCTTTCAAAGAGCCTCAGTAAACGTCGATAATTTTACCCACCACCACGTATGAAGGACACCATTAAGAAAAAAAGAATTGCCTATATCACTATGATCGTATCCTTAATTTTACTCACTGTTTTATTATAAAAACCCTATGAAAACACCAGAATTATCACTCAAAAAACTCGTAGAAGCCCAAGAGGCAGAAGCGCAAAAAGCGCTACACCTTACGAGTAATATAAACAATTTTTTTACCATAGACCCGAAAAAATATCCTTTCCGAGCCTTCATCCTTCAGGAATGCACCGAACTCAATGCCCATGATAGAAAGCTAGGTATAGACTCACTGAAAGACCTTGAGAGCCAAACGCGCTTAATTGTGGACAAGCTAGAACCCGAGATACTCAAAGCATGTAAGCATGTAGCAAAATATATTTTACCGTATAAAGACCAGCGAGTTTATACGAAAGGACAATATGCAGACCTTAAAGAGGTGATGCACTACATTGAAAACTCTTCAATATTTACGAGTGGCGTACTCAAAGAAAAAGCACCAGAAGACATCCACGAGTACATTATGCAGACATGTTTTGAACTCGCTATATTTGAACCAGAAGTCAATGCATTACAGGATTTTATGCCCTACGACAACGCACAACAGGCGCTTATACGCACCGCAAGTGAAGCGATAATGGGATCGAACCATTATAAACAATTCCATGAAACAATAGATAAAAAACTCGATGAAAAAACAGGAGGCATAAAAATAGAAGACTTACAGAATGGGAATATTGCTGAAAAACTCAGTAAAATAATGGAACTAGCTATGGGCAAGGAGGGAGCAAAAGATAGCGAGGAACATGCACGATTCCTTTCCATAGTCCTACACAACGCGAAAAACCTTTTTGATATGCAAGTGCAGATATTTGTACTCGATATACTACGAAGGAAAGGCATACTGAAAAAACTTGTGCCGAAGTACAGTAAGACCATTGCGACAGAACCCGCGAAGGAATAAGACCAGACCCAAAAGAGATGCCACTTGTAAAAGAGTGGTATTTTTTTGTTTTCCCATAACGCGATTATTTACGTTGTAACGCGCCCGCATATCCTTGACGGTAAAATATACCCTACATACTCAACAAATGCACCAGATGCCCAACAGAACGCTGTTTTTACGTATGTTATACCCTCACCATACTCACAATATACAGATGCATTGTATTTTTACTGATCGCACCCCTATATTTATAAATATATATACACACATACATAGAGTATATTTATATATATGAAGGTAATATTTATAAATATGACTCCTTAATACTATAAATATACATAAATATACATA
>JBBKXV010000267.1:0-2359 GCA_037969665.1 Candidatus Altimarinota bacterium | reverse complement strand
TTTTCTACCATTGCTTTGGATCAGCTATCTTATGCCATTTTCTCCATGGGTTCCTACTGCATGTGCGCTGTTTTGGATCCTTGGCCGTAGTGTCTATGCTATTGGATACACCAAGGGTGCCGATAAAAGACATCTCGGATCATTGCTTACTATGCTAGCCGTACTAGCTATATTAATAACTGTAATTACCGGTATTATCCTACTAGCAACGACATATCCCTTTGAATAACAAACCAACTATACGCTTTCACGAAATAGACTTCCTACGTGGGGTAGCCATCATACTGATGGTTATCTTTCATTTATTATGGGACCTCAACTTTTTTGGATACATACAGATAGACCTATGGAGCGGATTTTGGCTCGTACTTGGACGCATGGTTCAAACCATATTTATCTTTACCACAGGTCTGACGCTTTCCATCAGTTACCAAGCTGTAGTACATAAAGGAAAAACAGTATCCTTGCTGAGTCGCGCTAGTCACGCTGCAAAGCTACTAGGTTTTGCCCTCGTGATCACCCTCCTCTCATGGCTGATGTTTCAGGGCGACCTCATTGTCTTTGGGATACTTCACTTTATGGGTGTTTCCGTCCTACTTTCCCTGTTGTTTCTTCCCTTACAACGGTGGAACGTACTTTTAGGAATCTTTATTATGATGACCTCACCTTGGGTCACAACAATAACCACAGACTTAGAGTTGCTTTCCTTTGTGGGAGTAAATAATATGCACAGTACAGCGCTCGATTACTTTCCACTCTTTCCTTGGTTTGGGCTATTTTTAATAGGGGTAGGTAGTTACTTTTATCTCTATCCCAAGCATGTCTCTGTGATCTCATGGACATGGTTACACCGTCTTCCTGGGTATGCTACATGGTGTTTTTTGGGAAAACGTTCACTCCCTGTATACTTAGTCCATCAGCCCATACTCTTTGGGCTTATCTGGTTGTATGCAACCTTTATTCAACGGTAAGGAATAAAAAAGGGGTGTACCATTTCAGGTACACCCCAGAGTGACTTTACTATACAGGGTGACTACTTAAGCCATACTTTCATAAGCTTTTCCTCTAGTTGGTCATGCATAGTCACCACAGCTTGTGGATCAGTTGCCGTACCATTGTCTAGATTTTCCTCTCCTCGTGATGAGTCAGGTTGTCCACCATCAAACCCACTGAGTAGAGCAGAGTTTTCCTCAAACCCCGCATCATAAGACGAAGAGTACTGATACTCTCCTCTCTTCATAGTAAGAGAGTCTACTAAGGCATACCCATCATTTGACCCTGCTGCCATTTGGATTACAGAGACCTTATAGGCATAGTCCATTTCCTCAATGTTGATGGCTTCCATACCACCTGGCGCGATAGCACCAATATCATAGACCGCGATAATACCATCCATATCCATGAGCTCTTCCCTAAACGCTGCTGGGTTACCCACCTCTGCAAGTGTTTCTAGTGAAGCAGGAGCAAGTGCTCCTTTAAAGTTTATAGAAGCATCAGCGGTGTGCACGATCAGCAGACCAGGTGCAAGCGGTTGTGTTTCACTTTTATTCATCACCTCAGCAATAAATGGCTTATCCTCCTGCTTTTCTCCCATATAGCCATCGTCCATCTTTTGCTTATGATTATCGTACCGCTGCAGGATTACTGCAAGCTCAGCTCTTGTGACATACTTTTCTGGAGCAAACTTACCATCTATTCCGTTGATAATCCCTGCGCCCTTTGCCCAATGTGCAGCACCATCAAACCATTCTCCTGTTGGTACATCTGGAAATAAAGCATTTGCTGATGTCGTAAGTACCATGGTACTAAGCATGGTAGCAGCTACGACTCCGATCATTTTTGTTTTCATGTTGTATGAAAAAGATATAATCAAGAACTATAACAATAATTATACCATGCGTCAACTATCTAAGATGGGTCTTGTAGCAATGACTACATCAACTCTCCGCCATCGGCAGGTAACCACTTGATCTCTATACCATGAGGGGTATGATAGGGTATTATTTCTTATCATCGCAATCATGAAAGGATTTATAATCAACATAGAAAAAGAGACTCTAGAGAATTCACTGTACAGGCGTGTCCTCTATACCGCTCCGCAGTCCCAACTCGTCATCATGTCCATTGAGCCTGGCGATGAGATTGGTGAAGAAATACATCATCTTGACCAGTTTATACGCATCGAGCAAGGTAATGCTATGGTGATCCTTGATGGGGTAGAGCACCAAGTACAAGCTGACGATGCCATCGTCATCCCACGAGGTACAAAGCACAATGTAACCAATACTGGTTCAGAGCCCCTCAAGCTCTACTCTGTTTATTCTCCACCAGAGCACAAAGATGGCACAATCCACCCAAC
>JBBKXV010000266.1:0-1631 GCA_037969665.1 Candidatus Altimarinota bacterium | reverse complement strand
CAAATGGCACAATCCTGGAGTGCTTATCTTTGATTTTAAGGTTATTTTTACAATACCTATAGAAATCATTTTTAATATCTAGGATTTTTGCCAACTGTGCGTCAGTCAGCTGTTCCATGTGACTCCCTGTACTTCTTGAGTAGCAAGTTAATCAGTTTTGATTTGTTCGGGAGTTCCTTGAAGAATTCAAGGTTCTCGTCCCACACATATATCTGTCTTTTATTTTTCATTGTTTACCTTAACTTCGTGTTCGTCTTTTGTTGTTGTAACTTTTACTTTTCTACCATACTGTGGGTGGGCAGGGAATGAGCCCTTGAGTCGTGTAACTCCATCGGCTTCCATCCATGCTCGTCTCTTGTAGGCGAGTATCACTTTATTCAATGCACTCTTTGGTGCCATAGGGTTCAGCCTACGCATCTCTGCCTTGAACTTCCGGATGTTCATATCCATTGTACGGTGGTATATTGGTTTCTGTAGCTCTTGTGCTGCTGTCATTACTTCTATGCTTGGTGTCATATTAACCCTCTAGTTCTCCATATTCGTGAGCGTCAACTGCTGCGACTGCTCGATTGATTTCTTTTTCGATGTCCTCACCTGTTGTAATTACTACACTTGCTCGCTTCACGCCATCGTTCACAACCAGCCTCACTCCGTAGCCCAATTGCTCCGTGTGCCAGTCATACTTTCGTATTGCTGAATTTGCTATGTGTTCTACGTCTTCTAACTTCATTATCGTGTTCCTAATGGGTCATTGCCCTCTAGTAGTGTTAATGCTACGCCTAGTCGCATTCTAGCGTCCTCTAGGTGCCTCTGAGCTAGTGTTACCTCTGCAACTGCAGGAAACTCGAATTTATCTGTGTTCCTTAGGTCGATTAGAAGTTGCTTGATGTCCTCTCGTAGGACTACTAGCGTATCTTTAGGTGTTGTGTTATTCTCCATCTTATTCCAATCCGGCTAATGCCTCTTCTAAGCCCACGTGGGCCGTTATTTGCTTCTGCACGAACATACCTTGGTCCGTACCTAATAGTTTGATTGCAGCAATCCTATCGGATGCCTTCTCGTACTTGCCTAGGGCTATTTCCTCTAGTGCAGCACGGAGGTGTTCCGTGTTCATGCTCCTCATAATGCTCTTTGCACTCTGCACCCATTGCAGGGCGAGTGACGGGGACATTATCTGACGTGCATAGCTCTCGCTGTACCCTGCTGTAATTGCAGCCTGGTATGGATTGCCATACGTATCCTTCTCTTTGGGGTTCATATAGTAGTTCAACCAGTCCATCTGCTTCGGTGACGCTTGCCACTGATTGGCCTGCACTGGTGTGCCATCCGGCTTGTTCGCAGAGACTTCCCTTTTGTTGAATTTTTTACCTTTATACTTTGTCATGTATTAACTATAGCATGTATGGACAATTTTGTCAAGGGTTTTGTAGCACTTTTTACTACATTGTACACCCCACCCCTGTAGTAATGGGGAAGGAGGGGACTATCCATACCTTTCATAAAAATATGGAGTGCGTATCTGGGCTCATCTACATTTCCACCATATGTAGTAAACCCCACAACACTTGGTGTCGCCTACCCTACCCCACCCGTTGTATTATACACAATAATAATAAATAAATAAAAATAAA
>JBBKXV010000265.1:0-1790 GCA_037969665.1 Candidatus Altimarinota bacterium | reverse complement strand
ATGAGCAAATATACAGCAAAACAAATCAGTTATATCAAAGAGTTGCGGGAAGAAGGCTTCTCTTGGAGAAAGGTAGAGCTGATGTACAACGCAGAGTACGGAGAGGACAAGACTCACGACACCCTCCGTATGGCCATAGGATCCACCACAGTGGCCAAAAACAAAACCCCTAAGGCTACAGCTGTCAGACGCAAGGACGCCGCTGAGCGCAAGCATACGGACTCTAAGAAGCAATATGACTGCGTCCTAGTAATACCTGATCTCCACGTACCTTTCCACCACCCAGAAGCCTTTGATTTTCTTAGCCTAGTCAAAGAGACGTATGACCCTGATTTAGTTATCAATATCGGCGATGAAGCCGACAAACATGCTATGAGCTTTCACGACTCTGACCCGGACCTTCCCAGCGCAGGAGATGAGCTGGCAGAGGCCATAAGCTACTTAGAAGAGCTGTACGACCTATTCCCAGAAGTGGCCCTAGTAGATAGCAACCACGGGTCCATGCACTACCGTAAAGGTAAGCACCACGGTATCCCACGTAAGTACCTCAAGGACTACGGAGATATCTTAGAGGCACCAGAAGGCTGGACATGGGACCACGAACTCAACATCAACTGTGGTGGCAACATGGTAAGATTCAAGCACCAACACGGTAAGAATATTCTTAAGTCGGCTGAACAGGCTGCTCGTTGTCTGGTAGGTGGCCACTTTCACGAAGATTTCTCTGTACAATACAGCGGTAACTCTGATAGACTAATCTGGGCGGTTACGTCAGGTTGTCTGGTAGATGACTCAAGCTTGGCCTTTGCTTACAATAGCACTAATATGAAGAGGCCTATACTGGGTTGCACCGTAATAGTCAACGGACACCCCATTTTAGTACCGATGCTGCTCGAAAAAGGGGGCAAATGGGCCGGGTGGATACCATGAACAACATAATCAGCCTAACAGAATACAGGAGACGGAAGGGCATGACAGTAGATGAGAAGCTGCGAGAGATGGCTGAGTACTATGACAAAGAAATAGATACGCTTCATGCCAATCAACACGAGATCAAAACCGACCTTGCCAGCTTGGCCCTACAGTTAGGTGCCCTCAAGGAAGCCCTAAGGAGGCACAAAGATGAAGGATAAAGATAAGATAGGTAAGGTCATACAATTAGACAGTAAGAGACGCAACAAGGTTAAGGAATACGAGGACATAGGGGTAACTAAGGCACAGGTAAAACTCCAAAGAATAGTCATATTGACATACACAGTAATAGTAGCTAGCTTATCTGCAGCTATACTCTACAAACTCAAAGGAGGTTAGTATGTATAAATTTACTCTTACAAGACAGGGTGAGTCAGTATCTCATGATACTGACACGGATATCACTACAGAGATAGTAGAAGCCTTCTACTTCTTTATGTTGGGTGCTGGCCACTCTCCAGACAACGTAGCATCTGCTATGCTTGAGGTAGGTGACACGCACTCAGATACAGACGAAGGACAATAAGTAGTGAAAAAATTGTACACTTGCCCTCACTGCGGCAAGGATACATACAAGCAAGTATACAAAAAGGTAAAAAGCAAGGACCACCCTTGGGGTATGACGGTGTGGGGTGTGTTCTACAGACACACCATACCAGAAGAGGCAAGAAGCCTAGACAGTATACTCAAGGCGGTATATGGCTGTAATCTCTTTAGGCAGATGGATTACCAACCTCTTTTGTATAAAAGCCCTGCTGTTAATACAGAGCTGCTGTTAGAGTTCGTCTCTGCCGCAAAAAAAAACCCCGGTAGCTAGA
>JBBKXV010000264.1:0-1591 GCA_037969665.1 Candidatus Altimarinota bacterium | reverse complement strand
CCTCTGTGTTTAAGCTACTCTTTAATATTGAACAATTTTATGTTGTTGGGGCAATCATTGTCTTTCTTAGCCTCCTATACATCTACACAAAAAAACATAAGCAATCCATGCTCTCCTGGGTAGACTGTATTGTGCCTTCTTTTCTACTAGCCTTTGCTATTGCAACAGTAGGATCACTGTTAGGAGGATACTACGTTGGAAAGGAGACCACCTTATTTCTTGGAATTGGATTTGAACACCTAGATCCTACTTCCATTGATGCATCACTTTCCTACGCATCTCAGATAGCATCTTCCATCACGGTACATCCTATCCAGCTCTATACAGCGTTCTCATCTGTTATACTTTTTTTGATAACGAGAGAGCTCCTAAAAAAGACTTCATCACCTGGGATCGTCACCGTAGTCGGATCCGTACTCTTTTGTATACAAGTCTTCTTGATAGAGTTTTTAAGAACTCCAGATGACCGGATGGTGTACCTCTTTACTCTGAGTATGAATCAATGGATGTCCTTGATTGGTATTATCGGAGCCATTGTCCTTTTTCTCACTAAAGTACCGCGGGTAAAGGTTTAGAAAACCTTTTGAGAAAGATCTGATAGCATCTCAATGAGTGCATATTCTGACTCTTTTCCTTCCTTAAGAATTCCATTTTTGAGACTTTCATCATAGGTCAACATGCGTCTATATGCATAGCTAAGCTGATCTTTTTTCATAGTTCTTACCAAGGGTTGAAGTGTTTTGATGGTATAAGGTTTCAGTCCTGTGGTTTTTGCCCATGTGGTTGATGGATCTCTTGCCATGGCATCCCACAGCCTAGCAATACTATCTAACTGCCAGGTCAAGAGCCCAACCAACCTATGGATATCTTCATTGTTAGCAAGAAGGACTGACACCACATGCTGTACGCGCCTTGGACCCTCACTCAATGCACGGAGCAACGCAAACCCCTCCTCCACTGCGTGGGGCGGGATAAGGACATCGACATCTTCTCGCGTCACCCTCCGACCCAAGTCATAAGCAAATAGTGCTAGTTTTGATATTTCTTGCCGAGCACTACCTCCAGCTGACATAAGGTGGTCTAAGAGATAAGACTTGACGCCTGTATCCAGTACCGGGTCCAATCCCACTTGAGTGATAGTCTCTCTCAATTGCTCAATGGAGAGTGAGAAATCTTTCACTTGTGCTATGGAGACTATGGATTTATAAAACTTTTTTCGCTTATCTGGCTTTGCTGCATTGATGAGTACCACAAGTGTCTCATCTAAGCCCCCCAACTTTTCAAGCAAGACTTCTTGTCTCTTTGTGGTAGCCTCTGTATCTTGAGAAGTAAACAGATCATCAATAATCAACAGTCTTTTTTCACCCAAAAGTGGACGGCTATCCAGTATAGCATATAGCTCTGATAGCTCTTCGTAGGGCTGCGTTATCATAGAAATATTATGCTCTCCATGTTTATCTTCAAAGGCTTTCTTCCACGCCTCTACATGTAACTGCAATAAGGCGCTATCCTCTCCTTGAAAGATGGAAATGTTTTGGCCTTTTGGTTGTGCCATGAGTCTTTTTACGTATACTGGATAAGGTCTATATAC
>JBBKXV010000263.1:0-6928 GCA_037969665.1 Candidatus Altimarinota bacterium | reverse complement strand
CCTATAATACGCCTTTCCATGGGGTCATAGAGCCCAAGACTCTTTGCGCGGGTGATCATACTACCAAGTTCTAGTCTCGTGCATTCGTTGATGATGAGCTGATTTTCTCCGTTTCGAGTGTCTAGGGTACAGCTACACTTCAAAACAGCATCTTCAGTGATATGTTGCCCATATTTGTCGTATGCTTTTGGAAACATAACAAATGGAATTTCGCCAGAGGGGTCTTCAAACACTCCTCCAGCCATAAACTTTCCACCTTTTGTCATTATTTTTCGTACATGTGAAATGATCCCAACAAAGGTTCTATTTTTTCCTACATGTGATGACTTGAGACCACTTAAGAGACTAGCCCCTTTTTTAATGTATTGCGTTAGACCCTGCAGGGGATGTCCAGTAACATAAAACCCTAAAAATTGTTTTTCTAGCTTAAGTGCCTCATGAAGAGACATGCTATTGTCCACTTCAAGGTGCAGCTTGTCCGCCTCAACCTCTTCATCAAACATGCTAAATATACTGGTTTGGCCTGCCCCTGAGTGCTTTAGATGCTCCTTAGCAAAGATCAGTAGACTTTCAAGGTTATGCATGAGGGTACCCCTGTTGTACCCAAAACAATCTAGAGCTCCACCTAAGGTCAATGCCTCCATAGTCTTTTTATTTATTACTCCCCGAGGTACTTTTGTGAGAAAGTCTTCTAAGGTGTCAAATCCAGCATTGGCCTGCCTAGCTTCCACAATGGAAGTGGCGATTTCTATTCCAAGTCCTTTGATAGCATTGATTCCAAAGCGGATCGTGCCATCCTCTATGGCTGTAAAATGGACTAATGACTCGTTGATATCTGGGGCAAGAATAGTGATCCCAAGATGTACAGCATCTTCAAGTTGCACAACAAGCTTATCGGTAGCATCCTCGACGGAGGTAAGGAGGGCCGTCATAAACTCTGTGAGATAATGCGCCTTGAGGTAGGCAGTCTGGTAGGCTATCACTGCATAACATGCTGCATGGGACTTGTTGAACCCATAGTCAGCAAAGGGCTCAATACCTTTTTCAAAGAGAAACTTTGCATCCTCTGCCGTACGTCCAAGCTCCACTGCGCCATCAATAAACTTTTGCTTTTGAGCCATCATTTCTGATACGATTTTTTTACCTATGGCACGTCGGAGTAAGTCTGCCTGACCAAGACTAAATCCAGAAAACCGCTGTGCAATCTGCAAGATCTGCTCTTGGTAAATTGGGATGAGGTTGGTGGTCTCAAGGATTTCTTTTACCTCGGGATATTTATCGAGTAGTTTTTCTAGTGACTCAAAATTATCTTTTGCTTGTTCATCGGGAAACTCAGGATCAAAGTTGTGCTTTTTTGCAACATAGACAGGTATCCAGGCAAGAGGTCCAGGGCGGTACATGGATGCCATGGCTATGATATCTTCGATGTGATCTGGCTTGAGCTCCTTGAGCCATTTTCGCATACCGTCAGACTCAAATTGAAAGACTCCTTTGGTATCTCCTCTGGAAAATAATTCAAAGGTAAGAGTGTCATCTAGGGGGATGGTGGACAGGTCAATACTCACATCTTTAGTGTGCTTAATAATCCTTTTGGCGGTTTGTAGTATTGTTAAGTTACGAAGTCCTAAAAAATCCATTTTGAGTAGCCCAAGCATCTCAAGGGGCTTCATAGAAAACTGCGTGAGAAAATAGCTCTTATCCTTTGGTGGGTACTGCATGGCAGTGTACTCTGTCAGTGGTTTTTCAGAGATCATGATGGCGCAGGCATGGACTCCAATCTGCCTCACTACCCCCTCTACCCCTAGGGCAAGGTCAAAGACTTTTTTATACTTTTCCTCCTTGAGGAGCTCTTTTATATCAGGGTTGGTGGCCATGATATCTTTGAGCTTGGTACCAAGCTTGTCTGTCATTTTTTTAGCTACCAAGTCCATTTCTTGGTATGGGACAGCTAGTGAACGCCCTACATCTTTTACTGCTTGTTTTGCCTTAAGTGTACCAAAGGTAGCCACTTGAGAGACATTATACTTTCCATACTTTTCCACCACATAGTCTAGTACCTCCATACGTCTAACATCCTCAAAGTCCATATCAATATCCGGCATACTTACACGGGCTGGGTTGAGAAACCGCTCAAAGAGAAGGCTATAATGAAGGGGATCAATATCTGTTATTTCTAGTGCATAGGCAATGATAGCCCCAGCAGCAGAACCACGACCTGGTCCCACGGCGATGTCTTGGTTCTTTGCCCAGACCACAAAGTCTTGTACAATCAAAAAGTACGTACAAAACCCCATTTGTTCTACCACACACATTTCGTATTCCAATCGATCTATGATGTCTTGTTGTTCTTGTGGTAGGCTTTTGACGAGAATCCTTTTTTCATCAGAGTAGCGTGACTCTGCCAATGCTTTTAACTCCTCTGGGGAGGATTGTGTAAGCTCTTTTTCTAACTCTAAGTCTGGTTTTTTTGGTACAAGAAGTTGGACGTCACTTTCTTTGAGATCTATGTTGTATCGTTTGAGTAGTCCAAGGTAGCATTGTTTTCTAAAGTAGGCTTCCTCATCAAGACCGTTGTCTGTTTCTGGTACTTGAAAGCTAGGAATAAGGTTGGTATTAAAGTCAAAATCGTAGGAACATCTATTGGCTATTTCAATGGTATTTTGGAAAGCAGCTTCTTGTCCTGGGAAGTGTGATTGTAGCTCTGTAAAGTCCCGCAGAGAATAGTCTCCAGCCTTCATGGAAAAACGCGATGGGTCATGGTAGTCCTTACCTGACTGTAGACACAGGATGACCTCGTGGGCAGCTTGATCAGAGACGTTGGCATAGTGAGTATTATTGGTTACTACCAGTGGTATGTTGTTGGCTGCACCTAGCTGAATAAGTTTGTTATTTACGGTGTCCTGCCCTGGCGCATCAGGGTGGTGCTCTAGCTCTAGAAAAAAGTTTTCTTGCCCAAAGATGTCTTGGTATTCTTGAATGAGTGTGAGGACCTTGTCATCATCGCGACCTCCGATGATGGCTCTGGGGATCTCGCCTCCTATATTACTTGTGAGACAGATAAGTCCTTTGCTGTATTCTCGGAGAAGGTCTTTGTCTACTCTAGGCTTATAATAAAACCCTTCGATAAAGGATTTTGTGGTGAGTTGTAGTAGGTTTTTATATCCTTCATGTGTATATGCGATGAGGACAAGATTGTGTCTCTTTGTCCCTGTAGTTTGGGACATATCAAATCGGTTGGTATCCGCCACGTAGACCTCTGTCCCAAGAATAGGACGGATGTCTTGCTCCTTACACGCTTTATAAAACTCGATGGCACCAGACATGGAGCTACGGTCAGTAAGAGCAAGGGCGGGACTACCTATCTCCTTGGCTCTAGCGGCTAGCTGTGCGGGACTAGAAAGCCCCTCGAGAAGTGAATAATGGCTATGATTGTGGAGGTGAACGTACATGTATCGTGCGGAGTTATATTCAGTTTATTATGCTGTGACAATGTACCGTATTGAAGGAAAGTTTGAAATGGAAAAGGTAGGTATTTTACTACTACTTCTTTCCCTTTCTATGCAGCTTGTTATACTCACCACACTATACAGTTACAAATACAAGTGTCAGCACAGCTCTCCTTTACAGGAAAAAGATGGGATATACAGATAGATGACAGTACCCGAAGTCTCATGGATAAAGTCTATGAGCAGAAGGGACTTGTAGATTTGTCAGAGAGAAAGGCGTATCTTGAGGCAGATCCTAGAGAGCAACTCCATGATCCCTTTCTTCTTCATGATATGGAAAAGGCATGTATTCGCATAGAGCAGGCTATCAAAGATAAGGAGCGTATTGTGGTGTTTGGTGACTATGATGTAGATGGAGTCACTGCAACCGCTGTGCTGGTGCGAACAATAAAAAAACTAGGAGGTGAGGTATCTTACCGTATCCCACACCGTATCAATGATGGATATAGTCTCAAGGAGTATTTTTTGGAGGAGTTAGTGGAAAAGGATGTAAAAGTACTGATCACTGTGGACAATGGTATTGCCGCTGCCAGTGAGATTGCCTATGCCAATGAGCTTGGGATGGATATCATTGTCACTGATCACCATACTCCACCACCAGCAGACCAATTGCCAGTGGCCCATGCTATTATCAATCCACAGCTAGAGGCTTGTCCATACCCGTGTAAAGATCTTTCAGGATCTGCAGTGGCTCTCAAGCTTTGTCTTGCGTTGCTTAGTAGAAATAACAATACAGATGCTCACAGCAAAGACTTTGAGGATTCTCTCTATCAGATTGCAGGAATAGGTATCGTCGCAGACTGTATGCAACTGGTAGGAGAAAATAGGGCAATTGTGCAAATCACTCTAGATCTTATCAAAAGAAAACCACTACTGGGAGTAAAGTATCTCTTACAAATAGCCAATGCAGCAGACCGAGAGGTCACGGCCATGGGGATTGGATTTGTCATTGGTCCACGCATCAATGCTGCTGGACGACTAGACTCTGCCTATGATGCGCTGCATCTTTTTCTCAATCAGACAGAGAGCGTCAAAGAAGTAGCACAAAAGCTAGATCATCTCAATCAACAACGGCGAGTCATCACAGAGCGTTTTACAGAGCAGGCCATGGTGATGGTGGATGAAGACAAGTCCTTTGTCTTTGTCTCCTCTCCCGATTGGAACTCTGGCATTAATGGATTGGTAGCGAGTAGACTCGTGGAAAAACACGGAAAGCCTGTGATCGTTGGCTCTCACAAGGAAGGCATGGTCGTAGCATCATGCCGCAGTGTAAACGGATATAATATGGTGGATGCCTTACGAGCTCACGAAGACCTATTGGAACACTTCGGAGGCCATGCTATGGCTGCAGGATTTTCCATCAAGGAGGAGCATCTTGTGGAGTTTAAACAACGAATGCATGTCTATACTAGTCAAACACTACATACTACAGATACCACTCGTTCCTTGGAGGTCACGTGTGATATTGTCGCGGAGGATTTTTCTATGGATCAACTAGTTGAGCTGAGTAGATTGGAGCCTTATGGACTTGGCAATCCAAAACCAAGGTTTATCATACGCAATGTCGAGTTGCAGGTTCCCAAGCCAGTGGGTCAGGATAAAAGTCATATGTCGTGTAGCATTCTTGGGGTAAAGGCTATTGCTTTTCGACAAGCACAGTACTTGCCAGAGGCGACTGGACCATTGGATATTGTACTTACCTTGGATAAAAACATCTGGCAGGGGCGAGAAAGCCTACAGATTATGATAGAGGATATGAGACCTCATGCTGCTTAGTTGCACCCTGCACCTTTCGAATTTCCGTATCAGTACTGAGACCTCCAAGAGTGTGACCAATTTCCTTGGTCATACTAGAAGCACGATCCATGCTTTTGAGCATATTACGGCCATGTTTATCACTTTTTTCTAGCTCCTCATCTATCTGCCCAAGCGTGTGCATGGTATGTTTGAGATGAGAAAGAATCTCCTCAGCACGGTGTTCAATGTCTACACTTTTAAACCCCAGAAGCAGGACGTGGATATAGCTAAACAGTATTGATGGAGATGCTGGGATAACACTTTTACTGAGGGCATACTCATAGAGCTCCTCTTCCCTGGAAATAAGATCATAATAGAGATGTTCAGAGGGGATATACATGAGCGCAAAGTCCAAGGTATCTTCATTGTGCAAGATGTACTTTGAGGCGATGTCATTGATGTGTTTTTTGAGATCCTTTCTGAGCTCCTTTTTTGCAAGGTTGACCTCTGTCTCATTTCCCTCAATGACACGTTTGAAGTTTTCCATGGGAAACTTAGAGTCAATGGAGAGTATCTTTCCCTCAGGCATAAAGATGGCCACATCCACAATGCTTCCCTGGGAAAATCGGTACTGCCGCTGAAACCGGGAGGAGTGTAGATAGTTACCTAGGAGATCTTCTAGCATGGTTTCCCCCAGTCCACCACGTAACTTTGGTACGCTCATCAACCGGGATAATCCAAGGATTTCCCCCTTGAGCTCAGAGATTTCCTTTTGGGAAAGAGAAATATCACTAATAGTCTTTCCTAGAGCGTAGAGATGCTGTTTTGTATCCTGGAGAGATGCATGCAAAAGTGTACTGTCCTGGCTGCCAGACTGTTCTCGCTCTTGTAAAAAAGCCACAAGTTCACTCTCGTGCTTTCCTTTCTTAAAGAGTAGAGTGCAGATGATCAAGCCCAGCACAATGATAATAATACTTTGACTGTCCATAATAATGATTCAATAGGTACCTATAATAAGAGTACCACAGAGTCTGTTTAACGGAGTCGTACCTTACTTGCTTTGCGAGGTTTCTTGTGGTATTCGGCTATGATAAACCCTAGGATAATTAATCCCACTCCAGAAAGTTTGATGTGAGAGGGCATTTCTATTCCGAGTAATACAGTGAGAAGTAGTGCAAAAATACCCTGAAATGATAAAATGATAGCTATCTCTGTATCAGCAAGAAACTGCTCTGCAGAGGTGATAATCATAAAGGTTATCATGGTGGGAAATAGTGCAAGATAGATGATGGGTAAGATAACATCAGTAGAAGTAGGAAGGTTGATGGCTCCATCCGCAAGAGCAAGAGCCCCACTAAAGAGAGTCACCAGTAAAAACTGTCCCAGTAGAAGTGTTTTGACCTCCATGTGTTTCGCCATCTGCTCAGTGAGGATGAGGTGAAAAGACATAACCACCGCCGTGGTAATGATCAAGAGGTCTCCCATGTTGAGCCGTAGTGTTACGGACTCCGTCAAGAGTACCACACCAGCTATGGTGATTATAGAGGCAAGGATTACTTGTCTTTTTACTTTGTGCTTAAATAATGCACGCTCCAAAAAAGGAACAAAGATAATGGTCATACTAGCTAAAAATGTAGCATTTGATGCACTGGTAAACTCCACCCCTATCGTACCTGCAATATAGC
>JBBKXV010000262.1:0-1378 GCA_037969665.1 Candidatus Altimarinota bacterium | reverse complement strand
TGATGGTGACTGCTCAGTTGCAGCTTGTTTAAAATTGATGGCGTTAGACTGCTTTGGATCTGTAGTTGTATTTGAGGAGGAAGTATTATTTTTTACTACCTCATTCTTACTGTTCCCATTTGGAGTCTTAGTCGTTGTACTTACAGAAGCTTTTTCCTCAGCTACCTCTGTAGCAACATCCTCCCTTGGAGCTATGTGGACATAGACCTCTTCAGTTTGCTGACTCTTGGGCTGTACAGGTGTTGCTACCGTTTGATTTTCAGTTTTATCCTGCTCTGGTGCTGTTGTAAAGTTATTGGCAACCAGCTCGCCTTGAGTATCATATGCTTTCACAAGTGTTGTTTTTTTACCATCCTTATCTGTGTCCACCACGGTTTCTGTGTAGGAGCCTTCACCTGCATAGACAAAGACTGTTTCCTCCTCAGAGTCATCAGCATCTGTTTCCAAGTTTTTAATTATTCTACCCTGGTCATCATGGGTAGTCACAATTGTCTTTATGGTATTACCATCAGCATCCTTGAGGACATCCTTGCGTACTGTTCCTCCGTCAGTTGTTGTAGTTTCATCTGTGACCACTGATGCTCCTTCGTTTGTTGCTACTAGTTTTTGATGTATTGTGTCTCCTCCTTGGGACTTGGTCAGATAAAATGTAGGTTTTGCAGTGTCATACAGGTCAGACTTTTTATACATTTTGAGAGTATCCACGGATATATCCGCAAACTCTGTATTGTCTGCTAGAGTAAACACTACCTTTGCAATATCCTCCTTGGGGGCTGTAAATTGAGAACCCTTTGCCATAGCAAAGTACAGTGTCCCTGTTTCCTTTCCACTGCTATCCTTCATCACCGTAGCAAAGCTTGAGTCAATAGTGACGTTTGCTGAAACTACCTGTAGTGATTCTGCAATGCTTGTAGCTGTAAGCTTGGCAGCATCGTAGGTCATAACTCCACCTAGCCAATCTGCCTTTACGTCTGAGTCAGTGTGAGCAGTAAGGTACACATGTAATAACTTCTTTCCATTGCTATCTGAGGTTTCAGAATGGAGTGAAATACCTTGCTTTGCTCGAAGTTCCTTACCCTCGGATGTGGTTTGCTCTGCTCCTATATATAGTCCAGCATCTTGTATTGCATATGGCGCGCTGAGCAAGCTAGACTGTAAAAATGTACCTATGGGGGAAAGAACCGCGAGAATTGCTAGCAGTGCGGTTGCGCCCGCTATGATTCCAACTGTTTTCTTTGTTTTAATATTCATAGTTGGTACGAGTTAGTATGACAAGTAATTAAGTATTAGTATTTGAGGTATTCTTCAATATCTGAAGTCTTGGCCGCATTTAGTCTTGCTGCAATAGACTCTTTCAGGGATTGCATTTCTGTACTTC
>JBBKXV010000261.1:0-1515 GCA_037969665.1 Candidatus Altimarinota bacterium | reverse complement strand
TCCATTATGTACCGAGACAAGTGGCCCAAGAATAAGTCTAGTTGTGGCATCATTATCTTGGTTTTCGACGTATCCCTTGATCATCTCCTCTGGAGTGCTACAGTTCTTCCCCTCTTTTTTCGCTTTCATGAGTAATAACATCACTCCCTCATGAAGCACCTTAAGCCGTGCCCAATCCTTTTCTCCATACTGCTCAAACTTTTTATTTGTGTCAAAGGATGCAAGGGAGGTCTTTGCACTGTCAACATGCTGCTTTAAAATATCTACCTTTAAACTCTCCATGGTGGTAGAAAAGTCCTCAAAATCAGAAACTACGTTGTTATTCTTCTCAGATGTTCCTTTGAATTGATCCATGGCTGTACAACTAATAATACCCTTCTGATTATTATAGCATATTTCATACTACTTTTTCCACCAAATTATGTCTACATCCACAATGTCGTGCCATCATCATCAACTAGTCCTTACTTTTTCATAAAAACTCTTGAAAAAGCAATCTCCCTCGTGTAGATTAGTCGCGCTCTGATAGATCATATGCATTATTTATGTTCGCACGAATAGTATTTGGTCTCATAGGCGCACTCCTTGGCTACTTGGCCTTGCGATACGCCAACAGAGTACAAGAGATCGTTGGACGTTGGGATTGGGCTGAAAAGCTCTTTGCCGGAGGGACGCAATCAGCTATAAAGCTCCTTGGCATACTTGCCATTATTGCATCCTTTATCTACCTTACAGGTACTCATGAGATGTTTGTTAAAAACATTGTACAGAGCCTACAAGGAAACGGACAATCTCTCACAAGATAAACCATGGGTCCTTAGCTCAGTTGGCTAGAGCGCCTGCCTTGCACGCAGGAGGTCAAGGGTTCGACTCCCTTAGGATCCACCAGTTCGCCAGAGGCGAACTAGTGACTGGTTACTGGAATCTAGTTACTGGTAACTTCACACACTGCCTTTCAGGCAAACGAGTAGTAAAGCAAAATACTACCCCTTATGACACACCTCGTGTCCCTTTTCTGGTTAGAATAATACAAAGAATACTACTTGGACAAGCAACTACACTGTCCTCACCTTCTTTATTTTACAATAGTACCCACTATGAATCTCAATGCCTATGTTTCTCGTCCCCTTGCTTTTAGTGTTGCTATTGTCAGAGGACTCTGGGGGTATATCTCCGGATCACTACTCGCTGTAATTCTAGCTGAGCTTGCATGGGGGTATGCGCCATACCTTTCGAAGCTCTTGATTGACTATGTCACAGCTGCTGACCAAACATTGCCTGGAACTGCATGGACAGCTGCGTGGCTTGCTCTTGGTATTGTTGGTCTCAGTGCTGTGAGTATGCTATCCTACCGCGTGAGTGGTTATTTGTCTGCCACATGGATGAATCAAATGGATAAACGAGTATACAAAGAGCTCTTTGCTACTCTTAGTAAACATAATGTAGGGTTTTTTGCGGATAACTTTGCGGGTGGTCTCGCTACCAAGTGCAGAAATGTCTCCACAGGGGTATGGG
>JBBKXV010000260.1:0-2070 GCA_037969665.1 Candidatus Altimarinota bacterium | reverse complement strand
CCTAAGGGGTGTGTAGAAAAAATGACTTGGGAAGACCTTATGATTCTACTTTTTCGTAAAGAGCGTCATGAGATTGAAGCAACTCTAACAATGTACCCTCCTAAGTATCTACTCAGACTTAAGTCACCTAGAGAACTAAAAGAGTGGCTCCAAAAATTAGTAACTAGTTAACTAGATTCCAGTTACTCGTGACTATTCCGCATCAGGCGGAATGGTGACCTCACGGGGAATCGAACCCCGATTACCAGGATGAAAACCTGGCGTCCTAACCGTTAGACGATGAGGCCATGTGTCTCTTAAGACCTACAAATTGTAGGGATAGTAAATCGAATGTCAATATTAACATCAAGAGAAAGTACGGTACAATGCAAATGCCTGAGATACACGTATGTGCAAGTGTACATATTTCCTCTACATTGATCATTAGGTTTTCAATATCTGTGAGCACCGTGGTGCGCACGTGCGAAGACCGCCCTGTGGAAACCCACAGAGGACCGTACATTTGAGGTGCTACGGTATTTTGGGCCTGCCGCATATCTGGGACTCACCGAAGGTAAATGAAATGGTACATGTTTTTTGAACATGCACCATACCTACAGCAAACCAGTTACTAGCCACCAGAGTCTAGCAACCAGTAACTAGTCCGCCTAAGGTGGACTTACATCATTCCCGGCATTCCCATACCACCCATTCCTCCCATGCCACCTCCTGGCATACCAGACATATCACCATCCTCCTTTGGAAGCTCAGTGATAGCTGCCTCAGTTGTGAGGAACATAGCCGCTACAGAAGCCGCATTTTGCAAGGCACTTCTTGTTACTTTTTTTGGATCCACAATTCCTCTCTCGATCAAATCACACATTTCGTCAGTGGCAGCATCGTATCCCATGTTTGGGTTTATATCTGCCAATACATGCTCGACTATGACACTTCCCTCCTTACCTGCATTAAATGCAATTTGCCTTGTAGGGTACTCTAATGCTTTTCGTACAATATCCACACCTACCTGAGCATCAGGTTGATCCATAGAGATAGAATCTAGGGATCTCGTAGCCTTGAGCAATGCTGTACCTCCTCCAGCTACAATACCCTCCTCCACCGCTGCTCGCGTTGCAGACAATGCATCCTCTATGCGATGCTTTTTTTCCTTGAGCTCTACCTCAGTAGCTGCTCCTACCTCGATGACAGCGACTCCTCCCGCTAGCTTAGCTAATCGCTCGTACAGCTTTTCTTTGTCAAACTCTGAGCTAGTATGCTCTAGCTGCACCTTGATGGTATTGATGCGAGACTCGATAGCCTCTGCAGTTCCTCTTCCCTCCACAAGAGTAGTGGCGTCCTTGGTTGCAACAATCTTAGTTACCTGTCCCAAGTGCTCCATCTCAGCCTCCTCTAGCTTGAGTCCAACCTCCTCTGAGATCACAGTTGCCCCAGTGAGAGCTGCAATATCTTGAAGCATCTCTTTTCTTCTTTCTCCAAACCCAGGCGCCTTGATAGCTAGAGTATTAAAGGCACCACGAATTTTATTGAGTACCAATGTAGCCAATGCCTCCCCATCAATATCCTCTGCCAACACCACTAGGTTTTTAGTCCCTGCTTGTGCTAGCTTTTCTAGTAATGGAAGAAGCTCCTGCACGGAAGAGATTTTTTTATCTGTAATCAGAATATGTATATTATCATATACTGCCTCCATACGGGCAGTATCCGTCACCATATATGGTGAGATATATCCATTATCAAACTGCATTCCCTCTACCACTCTCTTTGAAAGACCAAAGGTCTGTCCCTCTTCAACGGTAATCACTCCATCCTTACCCACAAGATCCATGACCTCTGCAATGAGATTACCCACCTCAGGGTTTTGCGCTGAAATAGTAGCTACTTGAGCTATCTCTTCCTTTGTAGTTATTGGCTTTGCATTTTTCTCTAACTCTGCAAGTACTGTCTCCACTGCTTTTTCTATTCCAAGCTTTACCACCATTGGATTTGCTCCAGCGGCTACATTGCGTAGCCCTTCCTTGATGATCGCATGAGCTAGTACGGTAGCAGTAGTGGTACCATCACCAGCGACAT
>JBBKXV010000259.1:0-1151 GCA_037969665.1 Candidatus Altimarinota bacterium | reverse complement strand
ATAGTAGTCATGACCCGATGACTCAGATTCAAGTACCTCTTTTACTTTATGAGCAACATATTGAAATTGTTTTTCCATAATTTCAGTATATCAAAATAAAGAAGGCTTACTCAATTAGCTTATTTTTATCCCTCATGTCACTGATGTGCGGTAATGCTGCTGCAAGTAATATAAAAGCAGAACCGATAGCAACTTGCAGGCTTAGTCCTTCACCAAACAACCAGATACCAAGGGCGACGCTGAAAATAATCTCCAACAGACCAAGTAAACCACCAATACCAACTTCTACATATTTTAGTCCCTCAATAATGAGCCAGAACGCCAACATACTTGTTACGGTGTACCCAAGTTGCCATAGCCACACCATTTCAAATGAAGGCATAATCATTCGTTCCCCTAAGAAGTATGAGATAGGAGCGTTTGTAACGAGGATAATAACCCAACTGAGCCAAGTTATATAAAGAGTTGAGTATCGGTTCGAAAACTTCTTAGAGGACGATATTTCGCCACCACTGGCCACTCCATTGAGCATTGCCATAGCAGCTGCTAAGAAAGTAAATGCTACTAGTGAGAAGTGGAAGATAAAGTACATCCCAATGACAGCTAAGATAAATGACGCAATCTTTACCTTACTCATCTTTTCACCCAGGAATAAGAATCCTACGGTGTACATAGTGAGCAACATGCTCACGAAGAAGAGCAGGGTGGCTGAGCCAATGTCCATGTGGTTGAACGCATAGAAGAGGGGAGCTTGGGTCCCAGAGGTAAATGCAAGGAATATTACAAACCACTTCCAGTCTCTACGTTCAATCGGAACAATCATCTTTTTGTAATAGAGAATGGGTGCGAGAGCGATAATAATAATCACTGCACGACTCCAGCCTTGGAAAAATGGATCCATTCCGTCACCAATCAGTTTTGCCCAGACACCGTAACTAGCAAAGAGAAAGGAAGAGAAAAGTATGAGACTGATACCATACGCTTTGTTCATACTCAACCTCTTGTTACAGCTTCGATATTATTTCCATCAGGGTCCAAGACAAAAGCTGCATAGTAAGTAGGGCTGTAATCCTCACGAATACCAGGTGCTCCGTTATCGATCCCTCCAGCCGCTATAGCAGACTCATAGAAAGCTTTTACCTGGTCCTTAG
>JBBKXV010000258.1:0-3097 GCA_037969665.1 Candidatus Altimarinota bacterium | reverse complement strand
ATATTATCTAGCTTCACGCTTGCGATGTTTGAACCAGTAACTAGACTGTGCTCAGCACCAGAAATTGGGAACGTACCATTTACAGTTACTTTACCCATAGTGTCTGATCCAGTAGCCATGATTCCCATTGCAGGAATCTCAACTCTAAATGTTCCACTAGTAAATCCAGCAAGAGCCTCGAAGTTTACTTGGATAGTAATAGTATGAGATGTACCAGCCTCAACCATGATAGGGTTACTACCAAGATCGATGAATGCTACATTGTCAGAGAAAGAAACAACGTTACCGTGTCTCTTGTTGTCCATATCTACTACTAGTACTCCGTCAACGACAGCGTTAGTAGAGATACCTCTATGGTTTAGAGTTAGACCCTTAACCATAACATCTTCTTCGTCACCAGCAGTCAACGTAACCTTAAGTACTGAATTGTATGCAGTACCTGTAGCTAGAGTTGTAGCAGCAGGAGAGCTAGAAGCAACAGCAGCCTCAAAAGAAGCGTTTGAAACTACGTCTGAATTCTCATTAGAAGAATTCTCGTTAGCCATATTCTCATTTGAACTGTTTGTGTTTCCTGGAGTTTCTCCAGTTACACGATCGATTGGGTTCTGTGAAAGTACAGCAATCTTAGCGATTTGTGCACGTGTAACAGCATCACCAGGACCAAACTTACCAGTTAGGTTGTTGTTTGCGTCCTTGTACCCGTCGATAATAGACCAGTTGTATGCACTTGTTACATACTGATAAAACCAATCTGATGGATTAACATCAGTAAATGGAGCAGCTGGTGTTAGCATAGCTTTTACACCTGCAGAAAGAAGCAAGATCTTTGATGCTTCAGCTCTGTTTACTAGGTTACCTGGACCAAATACACCTGTAAGGTTTCCGTTTGCATCTCTATATCCCTCAAAGATTTTAGCCTTTGAAGCAGAAGAAACGTATCCGAAATACCATTGATCAGTAGCCACATCAGAATAAGCTGGTGCGTCTGAAAGATCGTTTTCGTCAGCAATAACGTCAGACATTACTGCTACCTTGACAGCAATCTTAGCCATCTCAGCCCGGTTGATTGGGTTGTTTGGTCTAAAAGTACCATCCTCATAACCACTAACTACACCCATCTCTACGAGATCAGTAACATAGTCAGAATACCACTCAGAAGCCGAAACATCTGAGAAAGCAGCGAAAGTTGTAGGAGCAAGAGTAGCCATAAGAGCAGCTACTGAAGCACCAGCGATTACTTTCTTCGCGAAACCTAATTTGTTCCCCATACGAAATATCGTAAAACAAAAATTAAAAACGAAACATAAACGTTTCATGAAAACGGTGCGAGAACATTCCTTGGTATAAGTTACCTTATATATAGGAGCGTGTTCCATCGCGTAACCAATCCTCATCGATTACTTAATTTCAAAGTGTTCTTTATTTCAAGCCCACCTTTTTCTTTTCCTGTATTTCAAAGACCAAGCATTATATAGAAACTATTTTGGAGACTATGGTAACGAGGGTTTTTCTCTCCCTCTGTGGTCCTTACATACCCATTTGCAGTATCTTACTTTTTTGATACACGGAAACCATTGTAATGAAGGTTTTTTCCAGTGTCAATCAAGTCACACTACTTTTTTATGATCCGCATATATATAAGACGTTGGAAATTCATTTTTGTTTCATCTAAATACTCTTGACGGAGAGGCCAAGAGTAGCGGGACATCATAAGGACTGTGATATACTGTAAAGATATACTTTATATTTACCCATGGAGACGCAACAACAACCCACCACAGCAGCACCACAGCCAGAAAAAAAATGGATTTTACCCACGCTATATACGGCCGCGGGCATAGGAGCCATAGCTATGATAGCGCTATTTGCCTTACAAATGCTCAATAATACCTCACTGACAGCACTCCGAGAAGAGTCTACCACCAATGAGAGTACCTTGAGTACCCTACAGTCCAACAAGGCATTTCTCCAACACCGCATTCTTGCTAAGCATCTTTCACCTCCAAAGAAAAAACTGGGAGACTTTCTTTCTACTATGAGTACCACCCTAGAAAGCTACGGAAGAGTAAATAGTGCGGACATCACCAAAAATGAAGAGTCCGAGCCCGCAGTCGTGCTTCTCTTAGAAAGTAGTCCCCCACTAACAACAGTGGCGGATCTACTAGAGCGTATCAAGGGACTCACCAATATTCACACTCCACACATAGATACCATCACTAGCTCACAAAATGAGCTGGGGCAGTTTGTCTATACATACCCTATTTCATTTACGTTAGCACAAGATGAATAAGACACCCACAAAACCATATATGAAACCAAGCTATATTATCTCTGGACTCCTCATCACCATGTCCATTATTGCTTTGCCAATGCTTTGGGGTAGCTATGAAACAACCACCAGTGAAATAAGCATCGAGTCGGAGCAACTAGAAGCGAAAAAGATACAGCTACTCACGCTCCAACGCGAGTTTGACTCCTACAAAAAGGACCAATCCTATGCGCAGCAAGTTGCCCTATTGGCACCAGGACAAGGTGAGCTCGATCAAGAAAACATACTCCGAGAGCTAGAGGAGATGTCTATAGAGCACAACATAGGACTCACTAGCCTGACCTTTCGAGAAGAGGCAGCAAGTCCACACCCTACACTGGGAAACACTGAGCTCAACCTACAACTCAGTGGAACCAATCTCGAAAGTATCTATGGCTTTCTCAGTAGCGTAGAAGGAAACCCACGGTACTATAATCTCGCGCAACTACAGCTCTTTGAAAATACTCAAGGTGCAGGTGGAACAGTCCGCCTCAATCTCTACCATAAGTTATAACCATGACAAAGAAAACATTTCTACAGCAAGACATACGTAGCGTCCTTGGGCTAGCACCAAAAATCAGTCAAAAAAATAAACTGCGGTTTTTGAGAGCCCTCACCAACCTCATGTCCGCTAGCATACCTGTGCTAGAAGCACTCAGGCTCATGCGTACCAAGGTCAAGGACGACAACCTCATTGAGATCAGTCGAATGCTTCAAGAGGACGTCACCAAAGGTCTCCCCCTTTCTCATAGTATGAAAAAGTTTCCCTATGCCTTCAATGGCGCAACC
>JBBKXV010000257.1:0-1104 GCA_037969665.1 Candidatus Altimarinota bacterium | reverse complement strand
TCATTGATCGGCAGACATGATATTTCACTACAAAAAAATTCATCGATTGCAACGACGATACTTTTTGATCGCATGTATGGGCTGGGCGAAGATGAATATATTTTATTAAAAGATAAAATCAAAGCGGTTACAGCAGATCAGATACTAGAAACGGCGAATAAGATATTTTCTCGTGCTGAGGTGTTGGCGGTTGTTGGTAAAAAAAGTTAAGCCTACATTTGTAGGCTGTAAGTTGATTTTTTTGTATACTACTAATGCGAGTGCGTTGGACCTTATTGTTATATCAAGATGTAGCACAGACAGCAGTCTCTTCTACTACTAATTATGATTTCCTACGGTCATGTCACACTGTGCGGTTTCACAAAAGGCTCCTGGCGTAGCTGGTGTATCTGCAAAAGAGATGTTCCAATAGTATGTTACTCCGGGCTCTAGCGGGCATGCATCAGGTCTCAATGCTTGTGCTGCTGAACCTATTGCATAGGCGCGAGTAAATGCAATTCCTGGAGGAGCAAAACATCTTGCGGCAGGTAAATGTCTACTAAAATCACCAGGGCAGCGGCTTATACTTGTATAAAAATCACCGCCAATAGAGGTGTTTTCATGTCCAGTTTCAATTCTACCAATGTTATTTAATACAGAAGTTTCAATATGCGTGTTTAATCTAATCGACGCCCCTTGGCCATCTCCCACTAAAAAATGAGATAGTGCGCCACCATAAAACATTCCAACAAAGGGAGTCGCTATGGATAAATCTCTTCTAACTGTTCCTGGTACATCTTGTGGATTACAGTCTACAGGTGGAGGAGGAGTGCCACCACCCGGCGTAGCTGTCGGAGTAGGACACGCGCTTTGTGTACAAGTCGGATTAGTATAATCACTTGGATTTGGTACAGGAGTAATTGGGTTTTGTGAAGTATCAAGCCCCGGACCGTATCTTCCTGTAGGCAAACATTCTCTTGTGATCTTCTCACAAGACTCTCCGCAAGCTGCAGTAGATGTAGCATAAAAATCTCTAAACTCACCAACTCTTGCAGTAACTCCGTGTTCATCACACTCTCTTGGGCATGAGCCTACAAAAAAGTTTCTCTCTAAAGGTAGTGATCC
>JBBKXV010000256.1:0-1261 GCA_037969665.1 Candidatus Altimarinota bacterium | reverse complement strand
GATCATAATGTGTATCATAATTTGCAGAGCGCCAAAGACTCAGTCTTGAAATAAACTGTCCCTGCAACGGGAGCCCATCATCATCCAAAAGTGTCCCTTTAAACATTCGTACTTCATTTTTATTTTTATGTTTTTGAAGTGCCTCCACATCTAACTTGGTACGCTTACTACCTTGTAATGACGTGAAGTGCTTGTACTCTGTACCTGCTGGTTTCCAGTCTATTTGCATAAATACATCACCTGCAAGTGCTCTATTTATACTAGCAAACTCTCCCATACTCATACGAAAGTTTCCTCCATTGTCCACTTGCACCTCCTGATCCTCCATAAACCATAAAAAGTCACTCTTCGTCACGTAGTTTCGAATACCAGCAGTAGGATTAGAAACTTGCTCTGTACTCCAGAGCGTGATTCTCATGTCAAATATACCATGGAGTGGTAGACCATTTTCCTGTCGAAGCTCAGCACTGATCTCCATCTGTTTTCCCTGGTAGTTGATATTTGTCACTGCAGCACTTGCAGAAGGTATAATAACCATCAATGATAGGATCAATAAGCCTACTTGTATAATATATTTTTTCATATACTCCGTGTAATCCAAATCATAAATAGCTCCCACGGCCCCAACAGTGGTAAAAGCTTAGTTGTAGTCTTTTCTACTCCACAACCACAGCTACTTCCAAAACTAAACATAAACAGTGGGTGAATCTGTATGGTGATCGATGGTAGCACAACTTTGTCTACAGGATCTGCTCCCACAGGCTCAATTATACTTGCAGCACTATGCAGTACTGGCTCTACCACAGGACTTCGGCGCGTCACAGGTGCTGTAACCTTTTTTGGCTGGATAACAGGAGGAACCACAACACTAGGGGGAGCTATATTGACCACACTCTCCTGCTCCACACCAAAACCTGCAATTTCATATGATTGGCTCTTGGCCACGAAAGCATAGGTGGTAGTCGTATATATGATGCTGTACAGAACCGTGAGTACAGCTAGAGTTAATATGCGCACAATAATGGGGTGTTGTATTTGTTTTTTCAAACATATTATACAACATAAATATCATTATGACAACCACTCAAGCAGTCTTACTTTTCTACGCAGCCCTTTTTCCATGCATGTTTTCATATGCTTTTGGCATGCGCCCGTCACCATGAACATGAAGTACCCTTGGAGACCTCATAATATCCGTCAGGAGTCGTACGCTCACGGGAGGTAGTGGATTTTTTGTATCAAAGTTTGTGCCACCATACTC
>JBBKXV010000255.1:0-7201 GCA_037969665.1 Candidatus Altimarinota bacterium | reverse complement strand
CCTTGAGAGGGTCGCGCTTGCCAAGTATAACCTTGACTAGACTAGAATCAAGCTCAAAAAGCTCAGAAACATACTCCTCTAACACCCTGTTTGCTCTTCCATGTTCTGCCTTCTCGGCCACATCCACAAACCACATTATCTCATCATAACCGTCCACTGATACTTCCCGTATTTCTCGTAACGTATTTTTAGGACGAGAGGCTCTTACCTTGATACGCAAAAAAAGCTCCCCCTTGGTGTGGAGAAGCTTTCTTATATCTACTAACTTAGATAACATTAATAATCATATCTCGGTAAATTCGACCATCAAATTTCTTCATTCTCTTTTCTACAAAGTTTACCTTACCTTCAGTAGTAGCAAACAACGTAAAGTCCTTACCTTGCCTTACGTTTTTACCTGGAAAAAATTTATTTCCCTTTTGTCTTACAATAATGTTTCCTGCTATCACGCTTTCACCACCAAACTTTTTGACTCCAAGCCGTTGAGCATTGGAATCTCTACCGTTTCTCGTGGATCCAGCGGCCTTTTTATGTGCCATGGTTAACTTAAAAAAATGATCTAATTAATATTCCCCAGGATAATACCGTCTTTTGCTCAGGAATCAAGAGTTTTTCCCATGAAAACTACACTATCTTATGATAAGTAATAGATCCAACCCACATTCTCTCCCTCTGTGAACACAAGTATACAGGACCCCATTTTCTTTTGTACAATTCTTTGTACAATATAAGGTAGATAGTTTTGTATCCTATGCGTCTCAACAATATGAATAAGAACATTTCCTACCTCTTGCTTACCGTCTTTTTAGCAGGTGGTATACACAACGCTTCCGCAGTAGATTTTAGTGACGTCAACATAGACCACCCACAAGCTACATCCATCAATGCCCTGCATGACCTGGGAGTAATAGAAGGGTATCTTGGCAATACCTTTGAGCCCGACTTGTTTGTCAATAGAGCTGAGGCATTAAAAATTATTCTCACCTCCTCACGGTCAACTATACCCAATGAGGTTGTGCGCACCTTTCCTGATGTAGAAAGTACCATTTGGTACGCTAAATATGCTAGTCTAGCACGTGAACAAGGTATTATAACAGGATACCCAGATGGAACATTTCGTGGGCATACCTTAGTAAACTATGCTGAGATCCTCAAAATAGCACTGCGTGCCTTTGATATCCGACCAGAGCTGCTCTACACCGAGGAAAAGCTCCGTGTTAACTTTCCAAAATATAAAAGCAATGAGTGGTTTCTACCATACCTTATGTACGCTAAAGAGAAAAAACTCCCTATCTTAGAGGAGCCCGCAGGGTTTCCCACAAGGGCTCAAATGGCAGAACTTATCTACCGCATAAAGATTGTAGACCATTTTGGCCTAGATGGATTTAACGAAAAATATGAAAAAGAATATTTTGATCTCATGCAAGCACAAGGCAAGCTCAGCAAGGATGTAAAAACACAAATCAATACATTTATAAAAAACTCACCAATGCTGTCTGCGAAGTCATTGGCTACTGTCGTACCCTATAGCTTTCTATCACTGGAGCAGCACAGAGATCTCATGATTGAAGCATTGGCTAGTTTTCAATTGGAAACAGACCTTATTGCTGATTTTTGGAACAAAGAGTCAGCTCTCTTAGATACCGATAAAAATCTCCTCACAGGCCAACTAATCAGCGTTAAAAATAATATTAACACGACAAAAAATTCCATTATCAATGGTGGAAAAAATAATGACCCCATTGCTGAGGAAAACATCAAGGCATCTTTAGAAAAAATCAGAAGAGACATTTTGTCTATTTATGGAAAGAGTATTGCAGCAAGAATTAAAAGCTTGCACAACAATAAAGAACTCCTCGAACTTCTCAGCAAAGCAAGTCACGCGGAGGCATACCAATCCCTCATCGGTTCTTTTGACACCATCGTGCAGCGCACTGGAGACATTACCTCTCTCATAGAAGCACAAGATGGTAACATGGATGGCTTTATGCTCTTAAAAGAATCTGTGGCAAAGGTTAGTATCATTCAAACAGAGCTTGAAATGATACAAAAGAATATTATTACACTGGCAAAGTCACTATAACAGATCGAAGCACCCTTTATACCAGACGTCCTAACAAGTGTATTCCAATACATTAACCACAAAGGACAGTCTGGCATTTTGTGTGTCTACCACTCTACACATCAGACCCACAAAACGCTAGTAGGGTCACTCTTCGCCGCATATACCGTCTTACATACGTAATACGGCTTCAGCAGTTATCCATCACGAGAAGGTTCGTTTTCTTGAGGACACCATACAGAAAATAGGATCCTATCCTCACCATGATGTAGAGAAGTTTCTATGTAGCTCGTACCTTTGGCTCCTCAGTATTGATCAACAAGGCATGCCGTACTAAGGTAATGGTAATCGTCATCAGTAATGGTCCATATACAATACCAATTGGACCAAACCAGGTCATACCACCAACAATAGCTAAAAAGATTGCCAAGGGATAGAGGTGAGTTTTTGCATCAAGAAATTTTGGTCGAATAACCGCATAAAACAAGAAATTTTCGAAAAAGATAATGGTGACCAAAAATAGTACTGGAAGATACCATGGCCCTGTTATTGCCAAGAAGATAATACTAGGTATATATACTAACCACGTCCCAATTAATGGCACTAAAGATAACAGTGCAATACACATGCCCCATAAGATAGGGCTACCAAAACCAAAGGCATAAAACACCCCCGTCATAATAACACCAAGCACAATAGATGATGCGATGCTACCAAGTATAACTGTCTGACCTACATGTTCTACAGAGTCTACAAGGGCCTGAGTGCCCTCCTTGTCAAAAGGGAGAAGTTTCTTTACCTCTTCAATAATCACCTCCCCATCTCGTATGAGGAAAAAACTCATAAAAAGAAAGAAAAAGATATTGAGTGCAAGAGATGCAATATTAGATAACATCCCTAATGCGTTGCTATATAGGATCGTGCCGGCCCCTTGCACCATAACAATGACTGAGTCCTTGAGTGAACCTATCTCAAAAGATACGCCAGTACTCTGAAGAATTTCCCGGATATACTGCTCTGCAGTATTAAGTGCACTAATTAACCCATCAGGACCACTGTTTCCAACAATACCCTGCAGAAATTCCACAAAGTTAAAGGCCTCATACCCGAGGAGCACAAAGATGGCAAATAATGGAGCAATAATAACCAGTAGAGTAAACATAGTTCCAAACACAGCATAGGTATTGGAATACTTTTGAAACCTTACTGGCAAAGAATACCGTAGCCGAATAAAAATACTTGCAGTGATTGCTGCCATAATCAATGGCGCAAGAAATGGCCAAATGAGTAGTACTGTGAGCACTCCAAATACCACATACAGTGCAGTTCTAGCAAAGGGGGTCGACGATTCTTTCATAAAGGGCTAAGCGCTATAGTGTAATAAGACTGTTCCTTGTTTATTGAGTGTTTTCGCCTCTACAAAAGTGAGATGCTGTTCTATTACTTGTCCATGATCACAAAGTGGGAGTCCACTACCCCAAATAAGAGGCTCTATGGTCAAATAAAGATTATCAAACAATTTCCTTTTTAAAAAGTCCGAATATACAAAAGTACCACCCAGCACCGCAACCCTCTCTACTTCTAACGCTTTAAGCCTATCTTGAATATCACCTTTATTATAGTTAAAATAACTCACAGAGCCTTCCTCACCTTCCTCGACTTCCTCTTTAGTCAGTACCAAACAAGGGTATTTAGAAAACACCTTTGAGGCTACCTGAAATGTACGAAACCCTACCACAATAAGATCATACTCTTCCATTGCATTCCTCAAAAAAGCATTATCCTCCGAACTTGTCCAATCGTTACCATGATACTCATGCTGAGCTATCCGTCCATCTACTGTCATCGCTGCAAAAAGGTCAATCCGCATGGTCATATATATATGTAATATCAATTCATTATACCAGTAAAATGAAGCAAAACTCAATAGCCTATGGTAAAATGATATGAATACCATCATCATTACCATTGTATGGCACCTACCGAACCAAATATTAATGAGCAAAAGAAAACTGGAAATGTAGCTCCAGTAGCTCCTAAGAATGCACAAAAACTACACGAGTATCTCCTTTTTTTGGGGGAGATATTACCTAAAATTAACTTGGAAGATGTACATACACTATATCATCCAAGGGTCTATGAAGCATTAGATGAACGTTCACAAGAGCTTGTGATTCAAAAAATGCATATTATTATGGCAGACTTAAAGCACCTCAGTGACCTCTGGACCTCTGGCAAGGAAAATACTGCACAGGCAGAATATTACGTACAGAGCATCTTGCAGTACAAAGAACGTCTAGAGGAGCAGGTGGGAGATGTCCTTATCTTATAAGCAACAGCCATGGCCATAGTAGACTTTTCCCCTGGGGCAGGTTCTCACCGCAAGAAACCAATCTCTGCCAAAAAAAGAAAGAAAATACTTGAACTCTATGCCAAAATTCCTGGCATCAAAAAGAAAAGCGATAAACAGCTAGAAGCAGATACACTCCATGCAGAACAATTGCTAGATACTCAGCTCTAATTATGAATAAAACAAAGATTATTGCCACCATTGGTCCCGCAACTGAAAGCCATGAAATGCTCTCATCTCTTTGTCATGCTGGTATGAATATTGCCCGACTCAATTTTTCCCATGGGACACATCAATGGTATGAAACGGTTATCAAGACTATTAAAGACCTCAAGTCATCTCCCAGTATCATGCTAGATACAAAGGGACCAGAGGTACGTAGTGCAAACAAAACAGCTTGCCATCTTAAGGCAGGTGTATCATACACTCTTGGACATAAAAGTAACCAGAGTGTTGATATCCCTATCTCACTACAACATATTCAAAACAAGGTAAGCTTGGGAGGAAGTATCCTCCTTGATGGTGGAAAAATCGTGTGCTCAGTGGAGCGTATTTGTAAGGACCACATCATCATATACTGTGCATCAGGTGGTGTACTAGAAACAAATAAGCATGTTAATATTCCTGGGGTTGCACTCGGGCTACCAGTACTTTCAGCCGCCGATAAGTCAGATCTTGCCTTTGGTATTGCACACGGTATTCATATGGTGGCTGCTAGCTTTATCAACTCCGGTGAAGATATCGGCACTATTCGTAGAGAAATTAGAAAACATACAACAAAGTACATACCCATTATTGCAAAAATAGAGACACAACTTGCTCTCCTCCACATTGACGAGGTACTTGCTGCATCTGATGGAATCATGGTGGCCCGTGGTGACCTAGGAATGGAGGCTGGCATTATCAAGCTTCCGGAAATAGAGCGGCTGTTAATAAAAAAGGCACGCGAAGTTGGTAAGCCAGTTATTGTTGCCACTCAAATGCTTGCAAGTATGGTCAATAATCCCACCCCGTCACGTGCAGAGGTGATGGATGTGAGTACTGCAGTCATGCTTGGCAGTGATGCTGTGATGCTCTCAGAGGAGACCTCGGTAGGTAACTTTCCTGTTGAAAGCGTACAGTTTATGCATGACCTATGTAATGAAAGTGAATCATCCATGGTGCGAAGTATCTATAATGGCAAGTTCTCATCAATTATCCAAATGGGAGTACGTCATGGAGAAGACATGGAGCAAGAACCACATATCATACTATTTACCAACTCTACGCCGGGAGTACTTCACCTGGCAAGTACCCGTACGGGGTTAAATACTCTCATTTTTACTGAAGACGAGGGCATCTACCATACTGCAATGTTACTCTACGGACTTCAACCACATCTCCTATCAAAGGGGATGGTGGATACTATTACGGGAAGTCAAAAGGAAATGATGAAGTTTACGGACCAACTCGTCAAAGACTCTATCCTCAAAAAAGGTGATAATCTCATAACATTTTATGACTTGGTGGGGCAAGATAAGGTGCTCGACACGATGCAAGTAACCCATGCCTAGGTAGTGGAGAATAGGACTAGTATATCGTCAAAGGCCTCGCAGAAGTGAATAGTTTCTACTGTTGCTGCTATTACACGTATGTCACTCTTTCAACTGCAGTTGCGCCAACAGTCAGAATACAATATGGTAAATAGGCTTTATTTTTATCAATACTACTACATATATATGACGACTTTACCAGAGTGGAATCTAGATCTTTTTCCAAGCTTAGACTCCAAGGAATACAGTGATATGAAGGATACTGTCACTGCAGAAACAGAGGTGCTCAGGTCATTTACAGATGTTTTTGAACAAAAAGACGAATCCCGCATGCTTGATGCCATCCAGCACTATGAGGAAATTCAGTGGAAGTTACTCCATATCTATGCGTATCCGCACATGAGTAATGATGTAGACACTACAAATAATGCAGCAAAGGTTGCCTTAGACCAAGCCAAGGTACTTCTTATGGAAACGGAAAATAAACTAGAGTGGTTTAGCCAAAGTATGAAAAATATGTCAGAAGAGATGTACCAAGAGTACTATACTTCAACCGTATTGGCTCCCTATGCTCATATGTTACAACAAACTAGGCTATACAAGCCACATACTCTCTCAGAGCGTGAAGAACAGCTCTTATCACAAAAAGACCTCTATGCCTCTAGTGCATGGGCTGATTTTCATATTGAAGTCGCGTCAAATATAAAGTTTACTCCCATCACTGTAGATGGTGAGCAAAAAGAAATGAATCAGGCCTTGCTAGGCTTTTATGCTAGATCTGAGGATCCAGAGGTACGCAAGCAAGCCTTTTTATCAGGGACAAAAGGGTTTGCCGATCAAAGTCATATTCTTTCGTATATCTACAAGCAAGTGATAGGAAGCTCGGAGCAAGATGCAAGGAATCTCCGAAGTTTTGATTCTGACCTCCATAGAGCAAGCATGGGTGATGAAGTCACCGTAAGTCATGTAGAAGACATGGTGGAGGTCACAACGCAGCATATCCCACTCTATCAAGAGTACTATACCTGGAAAGCAAAGGAGCTCGGACAAACTATGCTCACTCCATTTGATACCAAAGCGCCTCTCTTTTCAAAAGACAAAAAACCTGTCCCCTTTGAGGAGGGAAAGTCAATGGTGCTCAAGTGTTTCGAAAACTTTGACCTAGAAATGAAGGATATGGCAGAGCGGTTTTTTGATGAACAATGGATCGATGCAAGAGAGGGTGGGAGTAAATATGCAGGGGCATATTCCTGGTCT
>JBBKXV010000254.1:0-1246 GCA_037969665.1 Candidatus Altimarinota bacterium | reverse complement strand
GCTATGGACACACTCAAGTTTAGTATCACTGGTGGCCGAGACGATGGGTATAGAGGGTATACCCAAAAATCGTCACTCCTTGAAGGGAAATGGCGAGTGAGTGTCGCGACTGCGAGTGGGCAGGTCCTTGGGCGCATCTCATTTCATGTAGAATATGCGGATATGCCAGTACCAACAAATCGTCTATCATCCTAGATATTGATGCCTTGGTTTAGGCATGCTATAGTATGCACTACTAATCTATACTCTATGAAACAACACGTTATTATCTTTATCCTTATTCTGATACTTTCTGTCGGGGCGTTGTATGCACTCTTTACCCCCGAAGTGGATACACCTCCAATCGATCTAGCTGACGGATATATAGATCTGATAGGAGAACCAGATGAAGTGGATGAGTCTACTGATGATAATGTGGATTCACCCGAAGCCGTGAAAGAGAAAGAAACAGATATAGAAGCTCTCGTCGCACCACTAATTACTACACCAACTAATGATATTACTATGCAACAAGTACGTATTGAAACAAACAAAGGACCAATCACTGTAGAGCTCTTTACGAGTGATGCGCCAAAGACAGTAGAGAATTTTTTGAAGCTCACTCGCGCGGGATATTATGATGGTGTCATCTTTCATCGCGTTATCTCTGGATTTATGATCCAGGGAGGAGATCCGACCGGTACTGGTTCTGGTGGTCCTGGGTACAAATTTGCAGATGAATTAGACAAAAATACTGAGTCATACAAACGTGGCTATGTACGTGGCACACTTGCCATGGCAAATGCAGGGCCAGACACCAATGGGAGTCAATTCTTCATCATGCACAAGGACTATCCACTACCAAACGCATATACTATCTTTGGGCGTGTCGTCGATGGTATGGAAGTCGTCGATGCGATTGCGAGTATCGAGGTAGATGGAGGAGATAGGCCACTCACAGAGGTTGTAATGAAGTCTGTCTCTGTCGTAGAGTAAGTTAGTTACAAAAATAGTATGTTGTATTCGGTTACTATAGGCGCACATACTATCAATTATACTGTACGCAAGTACAAGCGCTCCAAGCATTTGCGAATTAGTATTGGTCGGGGAGGAGAGGTGCTCGTAACGGGACCCAAACATGTCCCACTTCGTGCGCTTCATGCGTATGTATCGACAAAGACCGATTGGATCATCGAGATGACCGCTCAACAGCAAATAGGGAGCGATCCTATATTTCACCGAACAGACAGAGCGCACTATATAGCGC
>JBBKXV010000253.1:0-1049 GCA_037969665.1 Candidatus Altimarinota bacterium | reverse complement strand
CTCCCAACCTGGGTAGGAGGATTGTGCAAGTGCAGCAGTTGGTACTGCCAAAGCACCAAGAGCAAGTATAAGGAGTAATTTTTTCAAAGAAAACATAGTAACTATAAAGAAATTGAAGGTAACGCTGTATCTGTAGTTTCAAAAAATGAAAGTGCTTGGAACTGAAATAGGTGCGCGATGATCAAGTGAGGAAACTGTCTGGAAAGGCTAGTGTACTCTCTAACCACACCATTGTAGTACCGCCTACTTTTGGTTAAGTCCTTTTCTATGGATATAAGGGATAGTGCAAGACGCCTAAATTGTTGGTTGGCCATAAGCTCTGGGTAAGCCTCAACTACTCCAAAGAATGAAATGAGGGCTTGGCTGAGCAAGACGCCACTGGCCATTATTTCTTGGGGAGTTGCTGCCTGTGATGAGTGTGAACGCAGCTCTGCTACTTTTATAAATACCTCTTGTTCGTGGGAGGCATACTCCTTTGCGATGGTGACGAGGTTTGGTATGAGGTCGTATCTTTTTTTGAGAAAGGTGTCAATAAGACTCAGTGCCTCGCTAGCCTCCGTATGCAGACGGATGAGGGTATTAAAAACCACCATGCTCCATACCAGCGCGAGCAAAATGAGACCAATGATGATATAGAGCATGTACAACGTTACCAATAATAGCTTTAATATAGGTGGATCTTATATAAAAAACAAGCGTCTTTCAGAGAGTTATCCACTCATAAAAATATATACGTGGTAGGGCAAGGAAAGCTTGGTCCAACTACTTGACTTCAAGAGAGATTTTATTACTCTAGAAACACGTATTCCTGAGTTTATTATGACAACAAAGACAACATCAGTAGCACGCAAGATTTCAGTGGTTATTATTGGTATTTGTTTGATAACCCTACTGCTTTTTCTTGGTTTTCTAGGTGTAAAAAAATTATTAGAAAAAAAGCCATTAGCATCTTTTCGACATGAGGGGCTGCTAGGATTGGTGGAGCTGAGGCTTGATGCAGAGCATAAGGATAGTTGGAAAAAAGCAGTGGAACAGGTAGGTATAAACTC
>JBBKXV010000252.1:0-3843 GCA_037969665.1 Candidatus Altimarinota bacterium | reverse complement strand
TCCACGGTGCACACGATCTATGCTGTGGCAAGTATGGGTATGCCTACTATAAAAAGCTACATCACGCAGCCAAGGACAAGGAAAATGTACGGGTATGGATGGTAAGTCACATAGGTGGTCATCGGTTTGCTCCTACGCTTATCTCCATGCCACGTGGTGACTACCATGGACATCTCACTGAGGAGGATATCCCACAGCTCCTCAATGCTGGCCTCACCCACACTGCACTAGCAAAAAAGTATCGGGGGTGTAGTCTCTACAGTACTGTACAACAAGTAGCTGAGGGATTTGGGTGGGAGCACCACCCAGATGCTACGCATGTCATGGTAGATGATATAGGTAGTGACGATGCAAACGTGACGGTAAGAGTACAGTTGCCTGACGTCTCCACAAAGGTGTACAGACTTCATATCACGCAAAGCAACACTCCACATATGCTCCTTGGATCCTGTGGTGCGGAGGAGGTTACTGCTAGGTATGGGTGGGATGTAGGCGTAGTCAACAATCAATAAGCTAAAAAAGACCAGCACGTATCTTAAACTGATATAATTATGCCTAGCATGCACTACATAAGAGATCTCCAAGGAGCCACAGGCTCCCGAGTACAACTTGTGGAAATCAATAATACATTCTGGGTAAGGAAAAAAGTGGACATACAGTGGGTAGCCACTGAGAAAGCCTTCTACAAAACCTTAGAACAACATGGGATTAAAACTCTACGCACCATAGACCACCCTGACCTAGGCGAGGATGAGATGCTTTTAGAGTACATCCCCGGTGAAACAACCCTAGAAAACTCTAGCGATGCAGCCCAATACCAGCAGTGGGGACGCCTCATGGCTCAGATACACACTATCCGATATGACACTCCTCTAGGGTATAACGCAGTGGGAGATATGGAACCTACCACATGGAAAAGTATTATGGAGAAATACGTAGCTACCACCCTTGCACGTGCCGAGAGACACGATTGGTATGGATTTACCAAGTCCACTCAACATGAGGTCGCTAGGAGCTTACAACACGTTATCAACCACACTCCTGATTACTACTCTTTGATACATGGTGATCCACATTGTAACAATGTACTTGTTTCAGCCCATGGACTTATCCTCTTTGATAAAAATGATGAGATGTTTTCTGGCTCTGCATATATAGACCTAGCCATAGTACTTATTAACTTCCCAAACGGGTCCTTTACAACTATTAAAGATCCTGGTTACAGCGGTGATCATAGAAAACTAGCAGCATTTATTAACGGATATGGCAGGAACTTTATTGCAGATGAAATGCTTCCATACTATGTAGTGCTCATAGCATTTCGTAGAATGAATAGCCCTCACGCGAAGTATAATAAGGAAATAATATTGCATACACTTAAAAAGCTGTAGCTGTTCCCCATCTCACTTCATAATATAGCAGGCTAGTTTACTGTGAATAGCTTTTCATAGGTGCATTCTATAGATTCATGCTACACTTCCCCATTACTTCAATTACTATGCCCATGAAAAACGTATCCTGCGATCTCTGCTCCACCACCTTTCCAGCTACCACTTTTGAAGAATGGTTTAAGGCTATGCATGGTCACTACATGACTGACCATGCTGACTTTATGGAGGCTAGCAAGGATAAGTCGCCAGAGGAAGGAATGAAATGGATGGCAGCTGCAAAGAAAAGGTTTGAAGAGGAACCGGAGATGAGCTAGTACACAGATGGCCATCACTTGGTGGCCTTTTTTTCGTACTCCAACAAACACTAGCACCTCCAGACAATGAGCATATACTGAGGGCGTATATTCAAAAGCACTATCATGTTCTTTAGATCAAAAAAAGAAAGCGCCACATCAGATTTTTCCACTCAAAAAGGTTTTTCCTACCTACCCAAGGAGACATACTATATGGACTCCGCATGTCAGACGCTTCGCCCGCTAGAGGTGACCAGAGCCGTGCAAGAGTACTATCTCAAGTACAACGCCTGTGGCGAACGAGTAAAGTATCCCTGGGGGGAGAGAGTGGACAATGAAGTGGAAAGCACTAGAAAAAAAGTACTCCACCATATAGGAAAAAGCTCCAAGGACTACATAGTCTGCTTTACGCACAATACCACTGTGGGGATCAATCTTGTGTTGTCCCAACTGGATGCCAAAAAGTATAGCTCCATCACCACAAGTGATATAGAGCACAACTCTGTGTTTCTCCCGAGTATCACCTATGCGAAAAAACATGGTTGTCCTAGGTATGTACTAGAGCGCAATGCGGATGGCTCCCTGCCCAGTGACACCAAGGCACTTCAGAATACCATTCTTCTTGTGAATACCTGTTCAAATATAGATGGGAGGCGTCTTTCAAATGGAAAAGAAATAGCCAACATAGTACATGAAAGCGATGGACTTGTCCTCATTGACGCTGCGCAAAGTTTTGGGCATCACCCAGCTGATCTCAAGGAGATAGACTTTGATGCGTGCTTTACCTCTAGCCATAAAAGCTATGGTCCATCCATGGGGGTGATCGCTATCAAAAAGAGCCTTCTGGAAATCTTAGATATCTCCATCATCGGTGGAGGTATGGTCTCTGATGTCACAGAGCATGACTTTGAGCTCCTAGAGGGACAGGGTCATGAGCATGCTCGACTTGAGATGGGACTGCAATCCTGGGAAGGGATCATTGGACTCGGTGCGGCGCTCTCATGGATACGGGACTACAAGGTGGATGGCAAAGATATCTACACCCACTGTGCGATGCTAGAGCAACAACTCTATGAAGGTCTCAAAAAAATACCAAAGCTACATCTTACCTCGGATCAAGCTGGATCTAGTATTTCCTTTTATCATGAGGAGATAGATAGTCACCAGTTGGCACTCTTGCTAGCTCAAGGAGGTGCATATGCTCGGTCAGGCTACTTTTGTTGTCACTACTACCTAAAAAATAAACTAGAACTCCCTCCCCTACTACGTCTCTCCATAGGAGCTCACCTTTCCCATGATGACATACAAGTTGTTCTCCAAAAACTATCTCATATATTTTCAACTCTTACATAATGTTTTGTATCGCAGCATTTATTGTCTTTTTGATTCTAGGAATTTTTTCTGCAGCGTACCGTAAGCTTGCCGCCAAGGCATGGTACTGTGTATTACGCAAGCTCACGCTACGACCTTGCGATATCAACTTTAAAGAAGAAATGAAGGGGAAACTCCTTGGAAAGTTTATTTTTACCCACCCAGCTCTAGCAAAGTTTTTGAGTAAGTGGATTGATGCTATTGCCGCTGTCTTTGTCATCCTATCCATCTGGTCACTACTAGCTGTGATGCTCTCTGGACTCAATCTCATGGTCTACGACACATGTAATCCCAATGATGCAGAGTCCTGTAGTCTTGGTGGTGAGGCTTGTAGCATAGGGACAACCAATCCTGGCCTTATAGACAGTATCATGTCTGGCGCGCCACATGAATGGTTATGGAACCATATAAGTACCTTTGGAGATACAGTTACTCGCATACCAGACCGATTCAAATCTTGGGAGGCCACAGACTTCCTTGCACCGAACCCTTCTTATGCAAAGGACTTTGATACCACAAAGCCTACTACCCTCGAGATCATTGATCCAGGATGTCTATTTTGCTCAAAACTCACAAGAAATTTGATAGATGCAGGAGTCATGGATACTCACAACGTGAGCTATCTCCTCTATCCTATCCCCTTGAGCGACGGGACATACAAATTTAAAAACTCAGGCATTGTAGCTAGGTGGGTTCTTGCAGTACATCTCTTTGAAGAAAACAATAGCACAGGAAAGCACCGAGATTGGGATATTCTCAAGGCAAACTTTTTTGATACAGCAGAGTAT
>JBBKXV010000251.1:0-3959 GCA_037969665.1 Candidatus Altimarinota bacterium | reverse complement strand
TAGTAAGGGGGCCTCAAATGCAGCATTTTGCAGTTGATTGATCAGCTCCATGGTTTTATCCTCCTTTCCTGCAATTTCATTTTCCACCTCTTGCTTGGTTTTCGCATAGTTCTTTCTTGTATTATCAATGATTTCCTTGAGAAAGCGCTCCTCTGGTGGTGGAGGGGGCTCTACAAAGAGGGTCCTAGCTGAAAAGGCATCTTTGATATCACCATTCACCGACATCTTGAGATAGATCTCTTGCACTGCCAGGTTGACAATATCTCGTTCTGAAAACTTTGGAGCGAACTCCTTTGCAAGCACTGTAGCATCTGTTGGGCCAACTCGAAATGATACTACTGTTCCCACATTTCCGAAGACTGTGGATTTGACATCATGGGTGAGCTGTTCGATGTACTGATGCCCCACCGTGAGACTAAGTTTATACTTTCTAGCCTCTGATAGTATGTTTCCAAAGGTATCTGTGGCAAAGTTTTGAAACTCATCAACATAAAGGTAAAATGGCCTTCTGCTTTCCTCAGGCATGGCTGCACGTTGCATACCTGCTTGATATATTTTGGTAATAATCATAGATCCTATCAGCTCTGAATTTTCCTCCCCTAGTATTCCTTTGGAAAGTTTCATCAAAACTACCTTTCCTTCATCCATAAAGGTTTTCATATCAAACTTATTGTCATGTTGGCAGACAATATTTCGTATTTGGGTATTAGATAAAAACTGCCCAATCTTATTGAGAATAGGCATGATAGCCTCACTATCAAAGCGTTCACTCCATGAGGCAAACTCATTGGTCCAAAAGTTTTTGACTACAGTATCTTGTATTTGTGGGATAACTTGTTGTCTAAAGTTTCTGTCAGTGAGCATTTTTAGAATACTCATGGTGGTAGCGCCCTCTGTATCGAGAAGGGCAAGAACTACAAAACGAAGTACGTGCTCAAGACGAGGAGTCCAGTTGGCACCAAAGAGCTTTTTAAAGATTTCAATAAATCCAGAGGCCACTTGTATACGGTACTGCGGCTCTACTTTTTCTAGAGGATTGAAAGAGATGGGATAGTTGGTATCAGCAGGGTCAAAGAGTATGACATCCTTGATGCGGTGCTTGGGAATATACTTCAAGACATTGTCTACAAGATCGCCATGTGGATCAATCACAGCTACTCCTTTCCCTTTTTGTATATCTTCATTGATGAGAGTCTCCATCATTTTACTCTTACCAGATCCTGATTTACCAATGATATACATATGCCGCTCCCTATCTTTGTAGGTGATCCCAAATTCATCTTTCATATCTCTAAAATTTGTTTTAGCAAAGAGACTAAGGTCATTTGGAGCTGTGTTTCCTAGTGTGGGAAGGTCCAGTGGTGGCTCAGCCTTACGGGAGAGTACTTTGAAAATATTTGGTATCTGATCCTGTTCTCTAGGAATATGAAAAAACGATGCAATTTCCTCTGAACTACACTGTAGCTTAGGGGCTATTTTGAGTGCACGGTACCTTGCAAGGTGTTCTTTGGTAGCAATCTGTATATCAAAGGCAGGTTTGTTGAAGCGATTTTCAAAATTGAGAAAAGTTTTACAAAAATTTTCTAGTTTGAGTTTAGCCACCTTACTATTTGAAGCATAGGATAGTATAGAAATGCCAACTTGAAATAAAGGCTTATTATTTTTTTCTAGAGCAATAGTATTTGCAGCAGTGAGATTTTCTTTTTTAAATTTATAGTCAAAAAGTTTCTTCATCACCCGAAAATTATTGCCAAAACCTCTCGCTTTTAGACGTAGATCCCGCTCTTTCCTTTTGAGAAAAAGCTTGTAGTCGTAGGGCAGTATTTCTATCTGGTAAAACATACCCTCATGAGCCCCTAGTTTATTGAGTAGGCTAAAGACATTGACCAGAGGTAAACTCTGAAACTGGCTATACGTCTTGAGGGGAAAGAGATCGCCATGCTCGAGGGACATGGTGGCTATGGCATATTTGTTTGGCTCATTGGGTAGAAACTCTGGTACCGGGAGAATCTCAAACTCCGGCCAAATAGAGTAGATTTGCCCTTCCAGGACCTCAGTATATTCCTCAGCAATACGAGCTGTAAAATACACCTTGCGAGCAAAGCTATTGATCTCTAGAGAAAATGGGATATCTCGCATCATCTCCTTGAGACTATCCATGAGACGTACTACCTCCTCAGGAGATCCAGAGTAGTCTGAGGTGGGCTTGATGACGAGAATTTTTATAGCCATGAAAGTGCATATAGTGCTGATTACATTGTATCAGAAAGAAGAAAGTACTTATAGTCTTTTTTATGATTTATAGAACGTGTATTGTTATTTTAATATTATATTACGCAACTCTTGGGATTTGCATTCTGTCCCCACCAAGCACCTTGAGGCGTCTTCTCCAGTGAACCTTTGGCAATGGGACAAGCATTTTCTTATATATTGCTAGTTCCTTTGCTTGGTAGGTGATGGGGAGACCAGTCTCAATACAGTAGTATACCTTTCCTAGGACATCCTCTGGATTGAGATCGAGCATACTTTCAGGAATGGGTAGAGTATGTTGTGGCACTTTCTTTTCCTTTGAAGCGTTATCAATAAGATAGCCTCTTCGTATTAACTCTTTATCAGGCATATTATCGTAGCCTTCAAACCAAATATCATTTCCAGCACTTTCTTTAAATGGGTATGGTGAGTATTCTGGTGGTAACAACTCTCCCCATTCTCCAGTAGACTTCATGTGATTGATGATTCTTGGAACTAGCTCCTCATATTCCTCCTTTGAGTACTGCTTATTTAAAATACAGTACTCATTCTTTTTAAGACTGACGCAACCAAAGCAATTACTTGTACCTTGTGAGAGCATGTAGCTATACAGATTATTTTGTCCTCCAAAGCTCGAGTAGGTATATACTGTACCATGAGAATTTACTACTCCAGAAAGATAAGACTGGGAACTGTTTACAGAAAACCCTAGCCAGCAGTTATTACTATTCACACCTGTACTCATAAGGTAACCACAGTTTTCACTTGTGTTAATCTGGTAACACTCCTCGAGCATTTTGGAGTTGTATAGGTATGTTCCTGTACTATCCTCACATTGTTCTATGGTGCTTGGACGTGTGCCTTGTGTCGCAATAAAGGTGCTACACTCTTTGAGAGCTGCCTCCTGTCCTATAAACGTATGGAGGGACTTTCGCTCTAAAATTTTCATATACTCCTCCTGTGTATATTGTTTATTGAAAATGCAGTAAGAGGCATTCTCCATATTGGTACAACCGTAGCAGTGTGTAGAGTTGTGCATATCTAGGCATCCAAAAAGATCGGAGCTGCTTTTGCAAAACTGACAATGCCGTAACCTATAGGAATTAAAACAGTCTGTACTACTAATGCACAGTTCACAGTCTTTACAGGATAGACAATCAACACACTCTCGTGACTCTTGAATCCAGTAACTGTATAGACTATCACTGGAGCTTACGCATACAAAGCTCATATACATATTTTGAGAGTACATCATGGCATTGGTATAGGAGCTGTTTTCGTTACCTACATTGTTTATGGGTGGTAGAATACAATCTTTGATCAGTTCATTGAGTTGATCAAAAAAAGGCTTCGAAAAATCATAGGATCGTCCATGTTGGAGATTATTGACAGCATCAGACTGATACTCTTCTGGGGTGCACACTTTATATCCCCTGTGTCCAGGTATGCGGGTGATTGTTGGTTCACCTGAAATATTACTTTTGCAACTATACAAGGTAGAGAGGGAGCCGAGGGCATAAAACCGACGCAGTTGTTCAAAGGGATGGATGGTAGGGGCTGGCAAGGCTTCTCCGATATGAGGATGCCCCTCACCGATAGATCGTAGTGCCTCAAGGTGCATTGGTGTTATCTCAAATTCTTTCCCGGTGATTCTGCAGGTTTGTTTCATAAGGTTTAACAATTAGTTTTTCGCATGGTATTCCTCATGG
>JBBKXV010000250.1:0-3335 GCA_037969665.1 Candidatus Altimarinota bacterium | reverse complement strand
CCTCTTGGAAACTATCTTTATAACGCCTTTGGTGGTAATAGTGGTGGTGTGGTAGGAGGGTCAAGTGGTACTGGTAATACAGTGACGACGCGACATTGTATTGTGCCACCTAGCTCCACCGTGGGGCTTCCCGGTGGGACAGTTCCAATTGCACCAGGTGGCAACAGTGGTGGTGGTACCATTGTCACAGAGACTCAGTATAGAACTGAGATCCGGCGTACCATAATAAGGCGAGAGATACCAGCACGTGAACAAAATATATGTATACAGGTACTTCCTGGGTTTACATTTTGTGCCATCTTTATGCTCCCCCCGACTACCATCGAGGAGGTCAGAGAGGAAGAGGTCCAAATACCATTTATCGTGGAAACATTTATACCAAGTGTGGGCGGTACTCCAGTGGTAGTTGCTCCTCCAGTGGTGGGGAACTATGAATTACCAACACTGCCTGAAGGTTTTGAGTACTGTGAAGAAACATATAGCTCTCCAGAGGCTCAGACAAATGAGGTTACCAACACAAATGGAAATGGTAGTGTCAATGGGAACTCAAATGGAAATAACAATACAAATGGAGTGACAAGTGGAAATCAAAATGGAAATAATAATACAAATGGATTTCCGGGAGAAAATGGAAATCAAAATGGAATTAAAGGTGAAGACTCCTTAAAAGAACAGTGTTTTGACTATGGTGAGTATACTTTTTGTTTTGAGTCAAACGATCCCACTTCAAAAAGACCATTAGATCCAAATGATCTAGAGGGTCCTGGCTCGAAGATACCTCGTATTTGTCAGGATGCACTTTTTGGACCACGTATTTGTTTGGTTTCCAATGATCCAGAAATTATTAATAAGATGCCTATTCTTACTCCAGAGCTTCTTCGCTCTGGTTGTCCTGTGGACTTTGATATGACAGTCTTACCAAATAGAAGAGACTATGATAGAGATGGGTTGGCAGACAGTGTTGACCCAGATGATGACAATGATGGTATATTAGACTTTGATGATGCATTCCCATATGACTTTAAATATAGTACAGACTTTGATCATGACTGTGTGCCAGATATTATTGATCCAGACTGGGACAATGATGACATCTTAAATGACTTTGATAACTGTCCTACAGCAGCTAATTTTGATCAAAGTGATAATGATGCAAATGGTGTGGGGGATGTTTGTGATAATCAACATCAGTGTAAGGTTAGCCCAGTGACTACAGAAACAATTTATGGGGGTGTTAGGCCATTTGGTTCTGGAGATGTGGGTTCAGTATCAGTACAAGAGTACGATGTAAGAGCTGAGATTTTAAAGCAGTTGTTTGGAAAAACTAGTGAAGAGATTGATGCCGACCAAGATGGTATGGCTGACTATTGGGAGATAAAGCACTTTGGCTCTATTACTGTTTCAGATGGTACTACGGACTTTGATGGTGATGGTCTCATAGACTTAGAGGAGTATTATTTGTTTACTAACCCGGTGAAGTCAGATACAGATGAAGACGGACTTACCGACTTTGAGGAGACACGAACATATTATACGGATCCAAATAGCTATGACACTGATGGAGATGCGCTCTCTGATTACTTGGAGGTAAAACAGTACCAGACAAATCCTCTTGCTATTGATACAGACTCAGATGGATTCTTTGATGGTATGGAGGTTACTTCCGGTACTGATCCACTTGATGCTTCATCGAGACCAGTAGACAAGGATGGTGACTTTGTTGATGATAATTGGGTAAAGAAGTATTTCCCAAATGATGTTAATGAGGAGGGACTATTTGCATCTAGAGATGGTAAGACATTGGGTACGCGGGATACGGATGAGGATGGGTTGTCTGACATGCTAGAGTATTGGTATGGTACAGATCCATTGGTAGCTGATACGGATGGTGATGGATTTTTAGACGGAGAGGAAGTGATTGATCTTCGTACAGACCCAAGAAATTCAGGAGACCCTACTGCAGACGCTGAGTTGAGAATTACAAACTGGAAAAATGGAGACATATCTGCAGCGCCAAGGTTACTAGTTCGTGGTAAGGCAAAAGCTGCCAATGCGCAAGTCTCAGTCTATGCGGTAACGCTACAACAACGAGTGCTCGAACTTGGAGTGGAAACATCTGATGACAAAGGAAAGTTTGCTCTTCTAACTGATCCATTGCCTGATGGCCAGTACTTTCTTTTTGCTCATATCATGGATGATCAGCAAAATATACTGGAAGAGTCAGACCTTATCCAAGTGATCGTGGATACGTTGATTGATTTGGAAAGCCCAGACGCAAGGAGATTAGCGGGAAGAGTTTTGGATAAAAATGACTTACTCCAAAACTTATCTCAAGTTACTGTGACAGAGAGAAAACCAAGCATCGCTGGTACATCAGTTTTTGGAAGTGTGGTGACCGCTACATTCCAGAGTGTGATTTTTTCCTCATCAATTGTTGCTGACTCCCCAGATGCGGACTTTGATATCAGGTCACCTATGCCACTTGATCCAGGAGATCATAAGGTCTCTCTATATGCAGAAAATATTATGTTGGGGCTAAAGAGTGACGTGCTCGTTATACCATTTAGAGTAGAGAGCTCCGTTTGGGCCCAGGTGTTTCAAAGTAATACTAATACCCAGTTATTCTTTCTACTTATGATTCTCTTTGTGCTCCTAGCATTTTATGGAGTATTGCGTAGAGGGTTACGTCGTGATTTGGTGCTAGAATCTGAAATAGCATCTCTAGAGGATGAGAACGACATACTGGACCAGAGATAAGCAGAGCATTGAGTAGCTCGAGAATCAATAACATTCTTAGGACAATTGCCAAGATACCATAGGTACGATGGCTAATACATAGATTGAAAGTAGTAAAAACCACCCTGATACTTTCGCAGAGGTGGTTTTTACCTCTTCTCCATCAATGATATAAAAGAGCAACTGGGAGGGGAGGTAGAAACAACTGAACATCAGAGCTGCAGCAGCAATAAACAAATAGGAGGTGAAATCACCTGTAAATATCATGGGGGACAAGTCTTTGCCAAAGAGGAGGAGCCAAGTGCAGGTATAGGATAATGGAGCAAATCCCAAAAGGAAGTATGTTGATAGGGTAATGGCTGTCGTTTTCTTGGTGATTGATGTGGGGCGCAGCAGTGCAACGAGCAACATGACCTCTTTGATGAGGTTTGCCACCAATATGCCACTTGCCACTGAGTTGGTGCTCATGTCTGAGAAGTATGCTTCAAGTCCAACTAGTACAAAAAAGGTACTAAAAATAAGATGCGTACACCATAACATGACGGCTCTACTTTCTCGCGTCACGGTGATAGTGGCAAGTGTAAAGTGCAGTGCAGCAG
>JBBKXV010000249.1:0-4449 GCA_037969665.1 Candidatus Altimarinota bacterium | reverse complement strand
GTGCTACCTCGCCATTACGGACGGTGGCTTGAAAGCCGGCTTTGTCATTGTCAAAAAAAAGATAGATATTGGAGGTGTATCGCTGTAATAGTTTGATCTGCCCTTTCGTCATTGCTGTTCCTGAGGTTGCTACGACATTATTGACACCATGTTGTACGCTAGAGGTGACATCCGTATATCCTTCTACCACAATGGCATAGTCTTGCTCTTTGATATGCTCCTTGGCTTTGTCCAGTCCAAAAAGAACCTGACTCTTATTGTATATAGGAGTATCTGCAGTGTTGAGATACTTTGGCTCACCTGCACCAAGGATACGCCCTCCAAAACCGATGGCATTTCCAGTGGCATTGTAAATAGGAAACATCACACGACTACGAAACTTATCAAAATACTTAGAGCTATCCCCTCCGAGGAGACCTACTTTGTGTAGTAGCTCAGTTTCATAGCCGTGTTTTTCTCTAAATACCTTCCAGAGATGATCATAGCTATCCTTTGCATATCCTATGTGAAACTTTTTGATAGTGTCCTTTGATATTCCTCTTTTAAGCAAGTACTCTTTGGCCTCAGCTGAGGTCTTTAGATTTTCCTCAAAAAACTCCACCGCATGCTGGATGACGTCATAGTAGTTTTCTTTTTCCTCTTTTTTTACAAACTTCTTTTTTGAGGCGGTGTACTCCACACCAGTTTTTTCTGCAAGATACTGCACTGCCTCAGGAAAACCTATGTGCTCTGTCTCCATGACAAGCGCAAAGATATCTCCTCCTTTTTGACAACCAAAACAATAGGCGATCTGTTTTTCTGGACTGATCATAAAGGAAGGAGACTTTTCCTTGTGAAAGGGGCAGAGCGCTTTGAAATTTCGGCCTGCCTTTTTTAGCTCGGTATATTCTGCAACTAGTGTAGTGATATCTAGCTTGCTTTTGATTTCTTCTACTACGTTGTCGCTCTGTTGCATTGGTATCTATAAAGTATGTGTTGAGTGTACTTGGATATGAGAAGATAGTAAAGGGATTGACAGGATCTATTTGAGGTGTATTTTATTGCCTTATGTGATTTGTGGTACGTATAAAATTCTGGTATAATGCCTTGATTACATATAAACATAACATATTTTAAAATAATACTATGGCAGCATCTTGGTGGAAACGTGATGGATCAGGGGAGGTCAACAATGATCAGATAGATCATGATACACAAGCAGAAGGAAGTGAGGCTACACAAAGTAGTATATTTGCCAGCATGAAGGGTTACTTTAAAAAAGTGGTAGGCAATATGACGGGTGTTGAACAACAACAGAACCTAGAGGCACTAAATAATAGACTGGCAGAAGTCGCACATTTTTTTGAGCAATTACGTAGTAGTGGAGATGCTGCCTGGAACTATGCTAATAAGTTAACAGTACTAGTAGACGAAGAAAAAACGACTATATTAAAGTGTATACTGTTAGTTCAAAAAGGGATATCAAAGAAGATGTATAAGCAACTGAAAAAAGGTGGATCTAGTATTGCCACTATCCTGAGGGCAGTATCTGAATACTTGCATGCATTGGAGACCGCGGGATTATATAATGAGGTGCCTGACCTTGGTGAGCTTGAGCTTTTTGATGAACATGTACAAGTGCTTACAGATAGCAAGGTTGAGAAGATAATAGATGCTATATACTTAGCAAAGTTTAAGGATGATGCTCAATACTTGCTGAGGGTCTATGATCATCTCACTGAGGTGGATAGAGAGCGTCTTGGTCATAAAAGCGTACTCATTGGTTCTGGTAGTGTTCGTTTGCATAAGTTACTAAAGAAATATAGAGGTGCTTACCCTGACCATACTATCCGAAAAGACTTTGAAATAGCTGGAAGCTTTGTTTCTACCTTTGTAGCTTTGCGTAATGTGCTACAGCAGGGCGGTTATACTGGATCAAGTACCACTGAGACCATAAACAATCTTTCATTTACTCATGGACTCAGTGTTGAGATACAGAATGATGACTCAACAGAGGATGCTGGACATAGTACAGGTGCGACGCCAGATATAGGACATCGTCAGGTGGGTGATGTACCCATGTACAAGCCACAACAAAGTATAAAAAAAGTTCTAGATGCACTTGCGTCATTGTCTCCTGATGAAAGAGAACATATAGATACACTTACTATTTACTTGGTTGATGGCGAAGAGGTCCCACTAGCAGATCTTCTTCGACTTATACAAACGCAGAGAGATAATATTGAGTTACAGTTAGACGGGGACAGTGATCTCTTGCGAGCACTGTATGCGGTCAAAAGTATTGCAGAGAACTATAAATTAACAGCTAGTGGCAGAGATGTTGAAGCTTTATTAGCTGGTAAACCTATTGTAAACCCATTTGTTCCCTTAAGAAATGACTCGCCTGCAGCAGATAACCTTACAGAGAGTCCAAGAGTGGAAGACGCAGATGTCGGTGTATCTATCGATAGCACCACACTACGTGCAAGCCTTCGAGAAGCTCATGATAACTATCTGGCAACGATTGATAAGGTAATTTCAAACAACATGCAGATACATGATCTGGATGTATTTACCAACTGGGGAGAAAAGAAGCTGAATCATACAACAGCTATGAATAGCTTTGGACCCTTGGTTGTGGCCCTTAGTGAGGGAAGTCTTTCAGAATATCAGGACAGTATTCGGATGTTTGATATTGCGGCAGTTCCAGAAAAAGGTATACAAGAATTTATAGAGATACTTGACCTATTGACAAATGTACTATGGCAGGGTGTTAGCGGTGCATACTTAGATGAGAGCAATGGTAGTGCAGATGCTTCAAAAGATGAGGCAGCATCTTCTGACGATAATACTATTACCCCCACTGCTTCACCTCAAAGTAACGTACCAGCTAATAGGGCGGCAATTGATCTGGATGAATCTATTGCTAGTGTTACACTGCGTGAGAGCTTACATGATGCATACGAACAATGTAGAGCTGCAATAAGTAAGATGATTGTTGATAGTGTACAGATAGATGATCTAGAGACATACATCAAGTGGGGAGAGGGCAAACTAGGTCAGGTAGGTACTGCTGTGCTTGATGACTTTATGGATTTTATTGATGCATATAAAGGTGGTGATCTGCGTGAGTACTATGCACACTTAGGTACTCTTAACTTCACAGAGATTCCTCTGGAAAACATACAGGAAGGTATAGAGGCATTGGAGCTTTTCTCACAAGTCTTGTGGGACGGTATTGATGGTGTGCATATAAGTGAAAATGCTAGTAAAAGTGAGGACCATGCTGCTAGTAAAGATGACTATTCTGCAGAGGAGTTTGATGAGAGTATGAGAAACCTCGATGCGTATTTTGATACTATTGATAAAGATGAGCTAGCGGTTATAGAGGATCTACTAGCACCATATCAAGGACAAGACCATGCTATTACAGTAGGAGCTATTGAGCAAGTAGTAGAGGTTCTCCGTAGCAATAACCTCTATACTAATATTCCTAGCATTGTAGGGCTTCCAAAAAGTAAAAGTGCAACAGTATTTTCTGAGGCGGACCTAGCAGGGTTAGTCCAAGGTATCAATGATCTGAGAAGTTATAAAGTAGCTACTATACCTGCAGATGATGCAGAAAAAGGAAAGGAGTCTGCTGACAAGCATGGCAACCAACACACAGATGAGGAACAGGTGAAGCACTTTGCTGGAATATCACAGGGCATCACAGCCTCTATTGAAAAATCAATTGGTCTTATCGAAGATAATATAGATCAAGATGGTCTATTTGAAGCCTTTGCTCAAGAGTTTGCTCGTAGGTTAGGAGAAACCTTTGGAAAGGAGGGGATTTCAGAGGCTGTACTATCTATCACACTATCAAGCCTCAATAAAATAACAGCGGTGGTCAAAGAGGGACTTAAGACAAAGAATAGTGGTATATCTAAAGAGGCGGTAGCGATAACTATAAAGAAGATAAAGGCACTAAGAGGTAATATGGCACGCGCTGCCGTCCTATCTATAGCTTTATATGCAGATGTGTTATCACAGACAGTAGAAAGCTACCAACCACAAGTGAATACAGGGAGCTCCCCTGTACCAGCTAGTAGTACTGATAAGAGCAGTGACCATACTGTACTTGGAATAGACTATGGAGATGAGCAATACCAGCTTGATCTTGAGCTAGTAGATAGAGTCGAAAACGAACGAAATAATAGAACGGTACGTGATATTAAATCACGAAAAAAAGCTAAGCAGAGAATAGAAGACTATAAAATAGTACTAAATAAGCGAGAGCAAGATGAGAAAGAAGCCGAGGACCTGAGACTTTATAATGAGTATGTAGGTTTCATCAAGCCAATGGAAGAAAAGGATCAACTTGTACAAGCAAAGGATCAACTTGCACAAGCAAACGAAGAGAGACGGGAAAAAATTAGTTTACAGAATGCTCGTAGGAAAAAGAGAAATCAAAATAAGAATAATCCAGAC
>JBBKXV010000248.1:0-4215 GCA_037969665.1 Candidatus Altimarinota bacterium | reverse complement strand
TTCTTCATCAGTATTGAGCTTTACGATGGATAGCTTATCTGCATACTTTGGATCTAAAGATATTTCTTCTAAAATTGGAGCGATCATTCTGCATGGGCCACACCATGGAGCCCAAAAGTCTACCATGACTAGCTTGTCCTTACTTGCGTCTATGACGTCCTTTTGAAAAGTTGATTCTGTAGTATTGATCATACGGTGTATATAATGAAGTAGTTGTTATGATTCTATGCCTTTCACAACATGTCTGCAAGGTTAGTAGGTAGCGCAAACTACGAAATAGGAGAAAGCTTTTATGATTTCTCTCTATTACTAACTATTACTAAGATTTCAAAATGTTATTTTTTACGAGTTATTTTGGCTGTCAAACCAATTTTCCCTTGCAAATACACAGATATTGCTATAATGGATAGGTAGTATAGGAATGCTAAGGGGTACGTGTCGTCCTATACTATATAAATATTACTATTTATACACGTCACCCAGTTAAATTATTATGAGTTCATCAACAACGATGGATGCAATACTGCAGTCTATTGATCCCGCTTTGGGATTATTCGAGATGGGATCTCTTGTAGAAGGAAAAGTTGTTCACAAGGATCAAGGAATGATTTTGGTTGACCTCAATGGGGTAGCTACTGGTATCATCGCAGGTCGTGACATGAACGACTCTGCAAATTCAAAGGAGACTATTCAAGCAGGAGATACAGTTAGCGCTGTGGTTCTTGGAGATGAAAATCCTGAAGGTCTTATTGTACTTTCTCTTCGAAAGGCTTCTCAGCTTAAGGCTTGGGATAGATTTCAGGACATGTATAAGACAGGAGAGACTCTTAAGGTTAAGGCTCACGAGGCAAATAAGGGAGGTCTTCTTCTTGAAGTTGATGGTATCAAGGGATTTATCCCTGTTTCACAGCTTGCGCCACTTCACTATCCACGTGTGGAAGGAGCAAATTCTGAAAAGATTCTTGAGCGTCTTGGATCACTTATTGGTATCGAGTTTGAAGTACGTATCATCAATATCGACGAAGATGGTAAAAAGCTTATCCTTTCTGAGCGAGCAGCTCTCAAGGAAGCAATGGAGAAGTCTCTAGTCAAGCTAGAGGAAGGACAACAGGTAAAGGGAGTGATTTCTGGTATTGTAAGTTACGGTATCTTTGTTACGTTCGGTGGACTAGAGGGACTTGTGCATATCTCTGAGATAGCATGGGGACACGTTGCAAATCCAAGTAAGTACGGTAAGGTTGGTGATGAGGTAGATATTCTTGTTATTGGGAAAGACGAAGGTAAGATCTCTCTTTCTATGAAGAGACTCAAGGATGATCCATGGGTAGCTATTGCAAAACAGTTTTCCGAGGGAGATATCATCGAAGGTCCAGTAACTCGTATTACAGACTTTGGTGCCTTTGTTCATGTTGAGCAAGACATCAATGGATTGATTCACCTTTCTGAGATTGCACATGAAGTAGTCAACAACGCAGGAGATTTCCTACGAGTTGGTCAAAAAATCAAAGCAAAGATTATTACTCTTGATCTCAAGGGACATCGAATTGGTCTAAGTATAAAAGAGCTTCTTCCTAAGCCAGAGGGTACAGAGGAGAAAGTAGAAAAGGTAGAGGTAGAAGCTCCAGCAAAAGAAGAAAAAGCTGAGTAATACTATCATGTACTGATAAAGAAAAGAGGCTACCAAAAGGGTAGCCTCTTTTTTATTGCTAATGGGTTTGAAACTACTTCACATCAAAGCGCTTTTGGATTCTTTGACGTATTTCCTCGCAATATCTCTTAGTCCACAATCGATCGTCTAAAAGATACATGGTACACTCCTTAGCTCCAATACGTTGCATCTTATAGATGCAATCAAGCAGTGTATGTTCTAATACAGGTAACGCAAGTTCAATGAAACTTGATCTACCGTACTTTTCCATAAAGTACCGTTCCGTCATCACAGAAAAGGGCAGTGAAGCAATACATAGTGTTGATGCATTCGTTGGGTTTCGAAGGTTAAGAAAGTCATCTGCCTTGAGAAAGAGCACACCACTTTCTGCTTGCTCAAACATATACTCTACCTTGCCACCCCCGCCAGACTGTCCGTATGAGAGAACTCTAAAATCATCACTATTATGATTGTCATACAACTCATGAAACCATTGATCTCTATCTGAACCTTTATTGGTCACTACGACAGTTTTTTTCTGAGATAGTAGAAACTCTACAAAGGACGTGGTAGAACGCAAAGGCTTATCATCAAAGATAACACTATGGGTAACAGAGGACATAGTGCCCAATTGGGTACTATTACTAACGGCCTTATCTAATAAAAACATACTGTCTACCTTACTCATTGACTCCATGGCGTTAACACTTTGCTCCATGCTGTTGGGCTCAATACAAACCTTTGCTTCATTATTATAAATATAAGCATACATCGAGGCTGCGCACAGGGGATCTACAATGCGAAGCAAGAGGTCTTTGAGTGTACGAAAGGCATAGCCAGACCTAAGGATAAGGTCATGGCTTGCGATATGATGCTCTAGTAGATCTACAGCCTTTGGAATACTATTTGAAATGGGCTCTATGAGCATGACCATATCTTCGTATGATACATAGGCATTATTTGCACTAGTGGAAAGCTTAACTAGATTTTGAAAGAAGTAAAAGAGTAGTCTCCTCAGCGACTCGATGTCCATAAGGGCTTCACTAGCACTCTTTTCAAAGTTTGCCTCAATAGTACCTAGCAGCCTTTGAATAAAGGATTCATAAATGATAGTTGTACCTTCTTTTATAGCATGTATTTCCCTAGAGTCAGCACCGTAGAGCATGGTTTTATGATCCCCTAGGTAGGATTTGAGACCTTGATGAAAGTATGTCCCATAGGTAGTAACAACCTTTCCCTCAATAACTCCATGTTCTTCTAAGGTGCCACACTCAATCTGTCCTAGCAATGCTCTTTCTCTGTGCGTAAAGGAAAGGGGATATTTGGGGATAGTTACTTTTGTCCCATGGTCATGGAGGAGGATGTGACAGCGGAGAAGTAACATCGCTTCATGTATGAGATACTCGTTACGGAGAGTAACTTGCCTTATCTTATTTATAGATAACCTAGAAGTAAGGTAGGGCAAGTAGTAATAGTCTGATTCACCTTCTTTTGTTGCCAGAAACCGTTCAAACATGGTGATCTTTTGCTTTGGTATAACAAGGACGCTGGAGGATGCACTTTGACCTAATAGAGAAAGTGCATATGCCTCTTCCTTGAGGGCTGAGGAGATAGTATATGATTCGCTATCTTCCTGTATAGCGAGCTCTACCTCCTCAACTATCTCGGATGCCGGCCCTTGATATTTTTCTGTAAACATTCCCTCTGGAACATGCCAAAATGCATTCCCTCCCCAGTCTGGTAGGACTTTTTCAACTGTCATTCCTGCCTCGCGGATATGTGGTCTATCCTTGTCCTGCTGACTCATATATCCAAGTAAGTGATAACAAGCCATCACGTCTCCCATGGCTGTATGCTTTCCTTCATGTGTAAAGTTGAGATAAGCAGAAAGTACCTCAAGGCTGTGAGAAGGAGCATGCTCAACATATAAAGTAGCAAAGTCGTTGGTGTCCAGTAGCTGACTATCTCGTATTGAAACGCCATAGTAAGAAAGTACATTGGCATCAAAAGCAATATTGTGTCCCACCATAACATAATCATCTCCAAGGAAGGCTTCTAGCCGAACTATAACATCTGTTGCCAGGGGGGCATTCATCAAGAGCTCTGGCGAGGTATGTGTGAGTTTATATATAAAGTCAGATACTTCTTTTCCTTCAGGATTAACATAGCTTTGAAAGCGTTCAATGATTCCATCTTTAGTGCATTTTACCGCAGCAACATCTATAATAACATCACCCTTTTCTGGATGTAGTCCTGTGGTCTCTAAGTCTAAAATAATATAGTTCATTTCATAATCTTCAAAGTAGTATACTGGCATCATACTATAGGGAGTGTATGTGTGGAAATTGTAATTTATTTTCAACATACTTTACATAGAGGTATAGGGGCTAATTTACACAAAATAAGGATGACTTTTATGGTGATCTACACTATAATCGTCACATGATGAGATTATCAAAGTTTTTAGCACATACAGGTCTTGGAGCTCGCCGGAAAATGGAGGAGTTTATTAAGGAGGGGATGGTCACCGTCAATGGTGAGGTTATCACCACCCAGGGCACAAAGGT
>JBBKXV010000247.1:0-1211 GCA_037969665.1 Candidatus Altimarinota bacterium | reverse complement strand
GGTAAAAGATAGTTTGTAAACTTGGTATCCTTTGTAAAGATTCCTACAAGTGAAAGTATCACCATGGGATACATTAAAATACGCGCAAACCAACACAGCTCACAAGGAACAAATCCCATATCCTCAGGAAAGAAGTTTCCTCCCATAAGGTTTTCAAAAGGTTCTCCAAAGGTGCTGTAGTACAGTGATCCGAGAGTTGCAATGAGTGCCTGTGTAAAGATGGCGATGGATATCCAAAACTGTTTTTTCGTTGGAATTGCAGTGCTGTCCATAATATGGAAAAGGATATGAAACGCGTAGAGCATACAACACTTCATAGCTGCATAGAATATCTTTTTATTTTTCTACTACACGAGGCGATGGTAGTATGTTGTTGATATATCTTAGATGTTTTTATGAAAACACTCACCATACTTGTAGATGTGGATACCCAATACGATTTTGTAGATCCACAAGGAGCTCTCTATGTACCAACTCCTCTATCTCTTCTGCAGAATATAGCAGCACTCACCTCCTCAGGCCTTCCTATGATTGGAAGTGTAGATAGTCATGCCTATGACGCCTGGGAGTTTAACTCCAACGGCGGTCCTTTCCCCCCTCATTGTGTTAAAGGAACTGCTGGCTGGCTCAAAGTACCCGAGTCTCTACCTAAACAAACACGATTTATACCCATGGGAACAGAGCTTGTCATAGGGGAATCCATAGAAAATGAGGGAAGACGCTCATACACCCCTGAGTGTGCAGCACAGGAAGTATTTGAAGGTATTGGTGTATATCTTGAGAAGGAAGTCTACTCTCTCTTTTTTAACCCCTTTGCAGAAAAAATGCTCATGGCCATTGCAGCACATGCAAAAAATGAAGGTGTTGAGCTAACCTTTGCAGTGTATGGATATTGCACCGGAGGGTTTTGCGTGGATGCCGCAGTACGAGGACTCGTAGAAAGAGGGTACAAGACCCAGCTTATCTTAGATGCCACAGCAGCTCTAGAGGCTAAAGGAGGCATAGAAAAAACCACACTTCCCTTGTGTAAACAACTAAACGTAGAACTAGTAACCAGCAACCAAATGCTAGCTAACTAGTCACGAGTTATTTCCAACGGAAATAACTCCCCCACCCTTTCTTTTCCTTGGATGCCTCAAATACGAGCTTTGCTCCAGAAAGAAAAATCATAGCCGTCAAATAAAACCAGAGTAACAGTACCACCACTACAC
>JBBKXV010000246.1:0-1085 GCA_037969665.1 Candidatus Altimarinota bacterium | reverse complement strand
CTCTCTATGGATCTGAAACTATGGATTAAGCTGCTTTGTATAGGTCTCTCCAACGGGCCTCATGACTGTACTTTTATCTGTACACCAATCCCATACCGGCTCACAATCTTCAATAAAAGGAGCGAGGTTCCGGTACGAAACGGTATTTTGCTCTACGTTAATCTTTATATCTCCCACACGACCTAAATACGTTTCATTTTTTGTGGCAATATTTACAACTAGCGCATCAATTGGAGGACCTGCATGACAGCCGTAGCATCCATAAAGCACTAAGACAACAAATTTATTGTCTACAATTTCGCTGATTTGAGCCGCCCCCTTACTTTCATATCTATCTGACCCCACCTCATTTTCCCATATCTCCCTGGCAGAAGAGTCGCGTAGGTCAACTGCATAAACGCTGTTAATTAAAATACCCCCGCGAGAAGGAGTACGGGGACGCCATTCCTGAATAAGACCTATATAGAATATAGTTCTATCCTCGCTATACTTAAAACTAAAAGTATCCTCAATTTGAAAAGGTAACGACGCAATACGTTTAGGATTTGTGAGATCCCTATAGTCGAACACTGTTATCCCTGATGAGCCAAAGTCCAAGAAACCAATATAGGGAATGTCTTCCTCTTTAGCATTTCTAATATTTCTCTTAGGGTTTGTATAAAATATTGCTTCTTTGCCTTCGTATGTGCCCGAATAGAGAGCCTTCTCCTGTGGGACAGCATCGACAAGTGATACGCCAACTTCTTCGATCGGCACAACGGCGCTGGTGTCCCTTGTTTCTTGCAGATACAGGTACAGGTACACGCCCACTACTACAGCGACCAAGATGACTAAGGCGCCAACAATTATACTTAGATTGACTTGTTTTTTTGTAGAAGTCTCTACTGGAGACGGTTCACTTGGAACAGGAGTCTTCATTGAATTAAGTATGGGGGGGCTTCCCCCTGAAAAATAGCGGCCAGTGTTGATAACTCCTATAGTAAGAAAGCATGGCGAACATATGGAAAGGCATGGGCAACTACAATGCCATCTCAGTCCTGCCTACTCTAACTCCAAAATTTGTTGCGGGGCCCAGAATCGAACTG
>JBBKXV010000245.1:0-1117 GCA_037969665.1 Candidatus Altimarinota bacterium | reverse complement strand
CAGATTGACCGTGGTTATCAGAACATTGATACTCGTCTTCAAGCTATTGGCGCTAAGATTGAACGCATAGGCTGAGTCTTTCAAAAATCATTTTGTCTTCATTTAACATCTACTTCCATAGCTAGGTCGTATACCTAGCGTGCTCTGCGCTATTCGCTTATTTTCGCACTCGCGCAAGAGAGTATATGGACCTCATTAAAAAAATCAAGAAAAAGCTCAAGGGCAAGGATGGCAATGCCGATTTCAGAGAGATACTGAAAGGTGGTTCCATCGCTCTGGTGTATCGAGTAGCTAGTATGGTGCTTAGCTATGCTCTGATGGTCTATGTATCTCGTGAACTTGGAGAGAGTGGAATAGGAATTTATAACCTATGCCTCGCCATCTCTGGAATACTAGTAATGGTGGCCTCTCTGGGATTCAATAGCTCCATTGTGCGATTCACTTCTCAATATAGCACTCTTGAAAAGCACTATTTAGTGCGCGCGGTATTCAAGGGTATTGTAAAGCTTACTATGCCTTTGAGTTTGGTAATGGGGTTAATCTTTTTCTTTCTTGCTGAGACACTTTCCATTCAGGTCTATAGTGATGAATCACTGATAATACCCTTTAAGCTCATTGGAATCGCTCTCCCATTAAGTGTAATAGGGACTATCAACGTAGAGTTTATTAGAGGATTGAAGGATGTCCATATCTCAGAGTTATATAGGAACCTGGTTATTCAATTCATCAACCTTGCGGCCTTTTCTCTTGCCATTTATTTGGGTATTCGTACTATCTATGCTGTGGATTCATACGTATTAGGAGTTGCAGTAGCCGGAGCCTATACTTCTTATTATATCTGGAGATATTTCAGAAGACTTAAGCCAATTGAGCTTCAGGCCTCAGCGGAAGACAGTCCTTTCTCCATGAAAGAACATCTAGTCATCTCTTTGCCTATGATCATGACTTCTTTCATTCAATTGCTTAATGGAAAAGTGGATACTATAATGCTTGGCATCTATACGGACACCGCTGCGGTGGGGGTATTTAGTGTTGCATTAAAGATTAGCATCATTACTAACTTCATGATTTCCTCTTTGAAGACAATTGCTTTGCCTAAAATCTCAGAGCTATATTG
>JBBKXV010000244.1:0-3739 GCA_037969665.1 Candidatus Altimarinota bacterium | reverse complement strand
CTACTACACATGCCCAAAACAATACCACTACGTTTATATTCAGGGCATCCGCCAACCTATGACAGCTGCTCTTTCCTTTGGAGTCAGTATTCATAATACCCTACACAAGTTTTTACTTTTGCTCCAACGATCCCAAGAGGGATTATTTTATCAGCCTGGTGAGTTACCTACCATATCAGTTTTGCAGCAACTTTATCATGATCACTGGATACCACAGGGCTATGAGGACTATGACCACATGGAGTCGCGACGTCAGGAGGGAAGTGAGCTACTAGAGCGGTGGCATACAAAGATATCTCATACTGAGCCTAGTGTGCTTGACCTAGAGCGTCCATTTGCTATTGAGGTGGAGGGTCAGTTTATTTCTGGGAGAATTGACCGCATTGATATCCATGACAACACCCTTCGTATTATTGATTATAAAACTGGGAAACTACGTGAGACAAAGGATACCATAGATATCCTACAGCTTATTATCTACGACCTTGCATTAGAACAAGCATATCCACACTATCAAAGAGAGCACTTTTTTGAGTACCTAGAGCATGAAGTCAGTCGGTTGGTACCTATCGGACCACAGGAAAGGGTACAGGGGACACAACTTATCACCTCTGTTGCAGCAGGCATTCTCCAAGAAAACTTTACAGCTACGCCAGGGGAACAGTGTTCGTACTGTCCATTTAAAAAGGTATGTACCGAATCTCTTTCCAAATAATCCTATCAACGATGAGTTCTACGGAGCCTATTGAAAAATGACCCGCTCTACTTCGAGCATAACCAAGTCCTCTCCCAAGGTAGTAAAAAAGAATATATGGGTGCCACCTTGCTTGATCTTACACATACGAAGTATCTCCTCTGGCTCCATAGGGAAATCTCGTTTTTTAACCACTGCCTTGGATATTCCTCGTTGTTTCAAAAGGGATTTTATATTTTTTTTATGAAACGGATGAGCGTCCAGAATATGATAAGATTCCAGCCAAATGGATTGCTCTTTGGTGGGTAACTGATCTGTCAACAAGAGAGAAGTAGCATATTGCGTCTTTTGTGCCCCAATCACATTTGCTAGAGTATCTACATATCCTGCTCTCCTCATAGCAGCAGTGGGAATCATGAGATACTTGCCCCCAAGCTCACTCAGGGCACCAAGAAATACAGGAGCACCAATCACCCGTGGTCGATCAAAGATATATACATTTTTCTCAACCACAGAGACCATACTCCATTGTTGTAATAAAGAAGTAACAACAATCTCTTTCAGTGAACCATCTCCTTCGATAAAGAGCAGGTTGCCCTCAAGCCCATGGAGCTCCTCCATAGGGACCATAGGGGAAAGCTTGATCATCCATTGCTTTGATGCCTTGGGGAGCAACTCCATAAGTTGTGGTACAGCTGGGCTATATTGATCTATAGAAATACGCCTGCTATCTCCCTCGCGCCTATCTGGATCCACAAGAATATAGTCATATGGCACCGCAACATTTGTCAAAAACTCTAAAAGGTCTTGTGTATGGTAGGTCACTTTATGAGCATGCTCTGGGAAGAGCTGTTCTACATTGTACTGAGCAATGGCACACATTTCGGCGTCGAGATCTACCACGTCTACGCTAGCAGCACTTTCTAGCACTGTAAGCAGCTCCATACCAATACCACCACACCCGATAAGAATTCTAGAACCACTATGCAATAGTGAGCCCTTCCACCTCGCGATCCAGTAATCCGTAGCTTGTTCGTAGCCCCTACGAGTCATGAGCATGTCATGAGCCATGGGTATTTTATCCGTACCATGCTCTCGCAGTTGATACAATGTCACCAAAAAAGGGAGAAATAAGCGCTCCTTTGGAGTACATGTGATTTTTAATATATTACCCTTTGCCAAGATAACATCTTGATACAATGCCTGTCCTTCTTTTGAACTATAGTATGCTATCCAGTCCATGTATCTCTTATTGTGATTCAAGCCTCTTTTTAATCTTTTCTTTTTTTACAGCCTCAAGATGAGCTCTATACGCCTCAAAATCTGGGATATACTTCTTTTTCATCTTGTGCTTTACCACAGCAAGTATCACAGCAATGATAATAAGTGCTAAGATAACCCACTCGGTATGAAACCCAAAAATATCAATATTTTTAAACATAGTATGTATCATGAAATCTGTAAGTATAGATTACTGCAACTAGTCAAGGTTGTCCATGGTAACACTCACTGATGATATCCTAGCTTGTAATTCTCAATTCAGCATTCTCAATTTACAATTCTAGGCTACAATACTGTTGAATATTTTCTAGTGACAACACGGACGCGTATGATTTCAATATTTAGAAAGCTACTTACTCCAAAGGGAATTGGAGCTGGATCTATCATAATAAGTGTCACCACTATCTTAAGCTATGTATTGGGCTTGGTACGAGATCGTATCTTTGCACAGTATTTTGGTACGACTATTTTTACTGACGCTTATCAAACTGCCTTTATTATTCCTGACATTATTCTCAACATCTGTATTGTAGGAGCACTTTCTGGTGTATTTATACCAATATTTATAGACAGTCTCGAGCATAGCCAGGAAAAAGCAGACCGACTCGCCAGTACCTTTCTCACAGTGATGGGGGTTACCCTTGTCTTGATGAGTATTGTAGCCTACCTCCTACTTCCACAGCTTATCCCTCTTGTCATTCCAGCTGATGCTCCACCAGAAGGGATAAAAGCTGCAATGGATCTAAGCGCTATTATGTTACTCTACCCACTTCTCGTAGGGCTATCCAATACCTTTGGAGCTATTCTACAATCCTACCACCGATTTTTGTCCTATGGGATCGCTAGCACCTTGTACAATCTTGGGATTATCATTGGAATTGTACTCTTTGCCGATCAACTTGGTGTATTTGCCGCGGGTATAGGTGTGATTATTGGGTTTACTATGCACATGCTTATCCGTCTTTGGGAGCTCAAGCTTACCAAGTTTCGGTTTACCTTTAGTATTGATCTTAAAGATAAAGACTTTCATAAGATACTAACCTTGATGTGGCCTCGCGTGATTACCTTACTCACTGTAGTCATTGTCTTGCGGGAGTTTAGCTTTGTGGGGTATCAGCTACCAGAGGGAAGTAATACTGCAGCAGCCATGGCAAGAAACTTTCAAAGCTTTGCTATCAGTGTCTTTGGCGTTGCTGTTGCTACGGCTGCCTTGCCAGCACTTTCTAAACAGGCTAGTAAAAAAGATGACCTTCACTTTGGTACCACATTATACCAAACACTAACACAAACTCTTACCTTTAGCATACCATCAGCCATTGGAATGGCCTTTGTGTCTTCCTCATTGATCTCTGTGGTAATAAAGGGTGGTGCCTTTGATGATCGTAGCCTTGCTATGACATCCACACTCCTTATTTTGTTTGCTCTCTCTGTCCCCCTCGAAAGTCTCATGCATGTCTATTCACGTGCATTTTATGCATGGAAAAAAGTATGGGTACCCACTATTGCGAGTATAGTATTTGCAGTTATCACTATTAGTACCATTCACTTCTTAAAAGAAAGTATGGGAGTCAACTCCTTTGCTGTAGGGTGGGTGCTTGGTACGAGTGCACAAAGTCTGATACTCATCATATGGATGCACCTTTCTCATAAAAAGAGTAATCTCGCCTTTGCAAAGATGCCTCTTTTTCTTACAAAGTTATTGGGGATCAATGCAGCTATGGCACTCCTCCTCTTTGGACTAGCACAGCTACCGCTTACCCCACT
>JBBKXV010000243.1:0-1874 GCA_037969665.1 Candidatus Altimarinota bacterium | reverse complement strand
ATATTCCATTCAACCCCAAATATGCTACTATCCCAGTGAAATACATAACACATCATTATGCCATCCCTACAAGAAAAAGCAGCAACCCACATCAAGGAAACCATAGACCATGCTCTGCTACACACGCAAAATACCCTCGTAATCTATGATGAGGATTCAGAGCTATCCAAACTCATCACAGCAGGGTATAGAGGAGCAGTGCCTAACGGTAAGTTTTTACTCTTTTCTGAGCAGACAAAGGAAAGCCTCATGGAGGAGTTTGATGCGTTGCAAGCTGGGGACTTAGTTGTTCAAGTGCAGTCTAGTAGCTTTAGATTGGATGACTTCCGCATACGCATACATTTGTTTAAGCTTGGGCTCAAAGCTGTGGAGCATATGCACTTACAGCGACTTCCTGAGAGCCAATATGAGACATATATTGATACCCTCCACTATGACCCAGAGTACTATCATACCATTGGATACGGCGTACGTAGTAAGCTAGAAAAGGCCACCTCTTGTGAAGTCTTGTGCCAAGGTACAAGACTATATGTGCAGTCAGCATTTGAAGAGCCTAAGATAAATATAGGTGACTACAGAGAGCTTCCCAACACCGGAGGAATGTTTCCCATTGGTGAGGTATTTACTGAACCAAAGGATCTACAAACAATAAATGGTGAGGTAAAGATCTACGCCTTTGCAGGTATGGATCATAAGGTCAATAGTTATGAGCCCTTTAAAGCCACCATCATAGATGGCATACTATCCGCGGGAGATGATGCACCACAGGCATTTCACGAGATACTCGATCTCATCCGTGAGACCGAGCCTGTGACGGTGAGAGAGTTTGGATTTGGTATGAATCCAGCCATGTACAAGGGGAGAATGCTCGACGATATGGGAGCATGTGAGCGCATCACAGGACTGCATCTTTCCCTAGGTGGAAAGCACGATATCTTTAAAAAAGAGGGGTTTAAGAAAAAGAAGACACGATATCATATTGATGTTCTCATTGATGCTGAGAAGATTTCTCTTGATGGAGAGGTCTTGTATCAGGGAGGGAAGTATAGCGTATAGTTACTTTACCTCCGCCTCGATCGTTCCTTTGTGAAGGTGCTTCTTTCCTGCATACTGTGATTTAACCTGCAAAAGAATATATAGCCAAAGGATATTAAGCACGAGTCCAAGGAGGGCAATGCTAAGAATATTTCCCACAATGCTGATCAGTACCGCATACAATACAAAGTTCCAACCCTGGATATGTTTTCTAAACAGTGAGGGAATAGAAAGTCCCAGAAAAAAAATAGATCCACCGGTAAAGATAAAGGAAATAATCGCAGAAAATGTCATACCAAGGAGACTTCCTCCTGTCAGTAATGGTGAAAATACGAGTCCAAGTGGGGCGAAAAAGATGCTCAGCACAAGTGCAATGAGGAGTGCTGGCACCCCCAGTATGATGCTGACCACGGCAAGCCAAGGAAGTATCAAGGTTACTATCTCTACAATATGTGGGGGAAGAGATGGAGCTTTTTTCACCAGGTAGGTGGCGAGGTAGTCCTCAATAGTATCTAAAAAAGGAAAAGGATGATTCATAGTATTCAAAGGTACATAAGTACACGGAGTATACGTCAAATACCTTACTTGTGTAGTAGATAATACCAATAACTTGGGAAAAATTGCATCGAGAACAGTACTTAGGTACAATACCCACTGTTACATCAATAGATGCTATGACAACAATCAAACATAAGGAGCCACTTTTTCTCAATCTGATACTCAACGTAGTCCTACCCTCACTTCTTTTTGTGAAACTTGGTGATTGGACGGGGTTTCACCCTACGGTGATTTTACTCCTCGCACTTTCACCACCAGTCTTTTACGGATTGTATGATGTG
>JBBKXV010000242.1:0-3900 GCA_037969665.1 Candidatus Altimarinota bacterium | reverse complement strand
ATATTGATGATAAGCTAAGGCAAAATGACATCATGATGGATAAGTCTAAAGGACAAAAAGCCTTAGATGCCTTTTTTTCAGAGCTGCAAAAACAGTATGAGGCTATGGAGTTATCTGCTGAACAACATACTCAAAGACAATGGGAAAGATGGCTACTCTCTGAATTTGAAGAAAAAAATGTTTTAATAGCGCTCATTAAAGATGTCCTCCCTCCTGAGTCCATTGCTTTGCTTAAGAAAAATCAGGACTTTCAAAAAACCTTTATTCGTGCATATAAAGAAAATCCTCAGCAAAAAAGCTTCATGCTTATCAAAGATGTCCTAGTAAAAACTACAACAGCATATGAGACCTTTACAGATACAGAAGTAAAAGAAATGAAAGTGCTCATCGTTACCTTTGAGTGGGCGATGAATAAAATTATTGAATATATGAAAACTTCAAATAATGGTATTGAAAATTACACTAATGCAAAAAATGCAGTGATTGCTGCCCATTTCTCGACTAATATTCCACAGAGTCAAGATGCCGACGCTATAGGTAAGCAAGCTCTACAACTACAAGAACAAGCAGAACGAGCTAAACAAAAAAATGCTGCACTTTATGTTCAACATCAAAATCAGAATATTGATGAAAATGGTTTTTATACTGGAGTTGGGTACTCTTCAAAGTAAAGTAAAAGGGATCCCCATATTAGATCCCTTTTCTTACATTCAAGCTCATACTCACTATCTACCCCTCAATCTCCCCCAGCTGCTCTCGAATCTTAGCCAGCACTGTCTCTGCTTCTTCCTTTTTCGCTATCTGACTTTCCACCACCGCAGCAGGAGCATTTTTTATAAATGCGTTGTTGGATAGCTTTGCGTCGAGGATGCGGAGTATACGCTCTTGTTCTTTGATCTTATCACCTAGACGTACTTTCTCCTGCTCGAGGTCTATCATCCCCTCTAAGGGCATGTAGAGCTCAAAAGGGTAGGCAACAATCGATACGACCTTTTCTAGTGCTGGTCGCTTTTTATGTACTGTAATACTTTCTAGACGTGCTAGCTTTTTCATCACGTCCCCAAACTCCTCGATGAGCTCTTCTTTCTCCTCAGCGACAATATGCACCGGTACAAATTTACCAGGAGCAACGCCTCTCTCGTGTCTCACATTTCTTATCTTTTTAACCATATCCATCAGTGTTTCAAAACCATTTTCTATCTCATCACTGATAAACTCCTTGTGTACAGTAGGCCATGGGCTAACAATCAATGGCTCTTTTTGTCCAAACTCTCCCCAGAGCTCCTCTGTAATAAATGGGATCATTGGGTGCCACAGCTTGAGAATAGTCATAATACCATAAAGCAATACCTGCTCTGAGTAGTCATTGTCCACAATCTTTGATATCTCGAGATACCAGTCACAAAATTCATTCCATGTATACTCATAAAGCTTTCCTCCTGCTTCTCCAAAGGTAAACTTTTCATACCCAGAATTCATATCCTCAACCACTTTCATCAAACGAGATAGAATCCACTTTTGAGAAAGGTGAAGTTTTTTATAATTTTTGAGTAAGTCCTTTTCTAGCGTCGCATAATCTGGAGTAGTCTTCGTGGACATCTTGATAAACCTCGTAGCATTCCATAACTTATTGGTAAAGTTACGATAGCCTTGAGCCTTTTCCTTGGTCAATGCCATGTCATTTCCTGGTGTCGTACCAAGAAGTAGTAACAACCTCGTAGCATCAGTACCATACTCCTCCTGTAAGGTCTCCGGAGCTATACCATTTCCCTTGGTCTTACTCATCTTTTTGTTGTGCTCATCACGGATCATACCTGTGAGATACACATGTTTAAATGGCACATCACCTGTGAGCTCGACACTCATCATCATCATACGCGCCACCCAAAAGAGCAAGATATCTCGTCCACATACAAGGACAGAAGTAGGTACAAACTTTTCCAAATCCTCAGATTTAGTTGGCCATCCAAATACAGCAAAGGGCCATAGGCTTGAGGAAAACCATGTATCCAAGACATCTTCATCCTGTACCCACCCTTCCTCCTTTGGAGGTGTTGCGGATACGATCATCTCTCCCTTGTCATTGTAATATGCTGGAATACGATGTCCCCACCAGAGCTGACGAGAAATACACCAATCACGCATATTATCTATCCACCCCATAAATTCACCATTAAACCGCTCTGGCACAAACGTTGTTTTTCCCTCGTCCATGGCTTTTTTCACTTTTTTCGCCATACTGGATGCTTTTACAAACCATTGTTTTGATACTAATGGCTCTACAGTGGAGTCACAACGCTCACACTTTCGTATACTACTTTCTATATTTTTAATAGACTCGAGATTTCCTATATTATCCAAGTACTCAATAATATTTTGCCTCGCTTGTAATACATCCAATCCTGCAAACTTTCCAGTATCCTTACCCATTTTCCCATCCTTACCAATAACTGGAATCACTGGTAATTCATGATCACGTCCAATTTCAAAATCTAAGTGATCATGAGCTGGGGTGATTTTGACACAGCCCGTACCAAAATCCATTTGCACTCGAGTGTCTGCAATGATAGGTATTTCTTTATTGAGAATAGGCAAAATAAGTGTTTTACCTATATATTCTTTATATCGTTTATCATCAGGATGCACCGCCACAGCGACATCCCCTAGAAGGGTCTCAGGTCGTGTCGTTGCTACAATGAGAGACTTATCTGCTGCTTTTACAAAGTAACGGATATTGTACAGCTTTGATTCCTCTGGCTTTGGAACAGCCTCAAGATCAGATAGTACCGTAGCACAACGACTACACCAGTGGACAATATAATCGTCCCTATAAATCATCCCTTTTTTATGAAGCGAAACAAATACTTTATTTACGACCTTATGAAAGTCTTCATCAAAGGTAAATCTTTCTCGACTCCAGTCACAACTTGCCCCCATCTCAGCTGTTTGCTGTAAGATACTTTTCTTTGCTTCATTGACGTATTCCCAAATCTTATCTACAAACTTTTCTCGTCCAAAATCATGACGAGTCTTTCCTTGCTTTGCAATAATCCCCTCCACCATGACCTGCGTAGAAATACCGGCGTGGTCACTACCTGGCACCATGACTGTTTCATCTCCCTTCATACGATGATAGCGTACCAAGGTATCCTGAACGCTAATACCAAGTGCATGTCCAAGGTGAAGTCTACCCGTTGCATTGGGAGGCGGCATCACCAGCGAAAAACACTCACCTGTGGTACTAGCTTTTGGTGTAAAATGTCCATCATTTTTCCATGCCTCATAGACACGCTTTTCCACATTGACGGGTTCGTACACCTTAGAAAGTGTGCTGTCTTGTGGTTTCTTTGTAGCCATGAGTGAAACTGAAAAAATAAATCAAAATAGTATACCAAAAAAGTCTACAAAATAATAGCACTCTGCTCTTTTTTCTCCAAGCTGGAATACGATATCGGTATACATCTATGGAAACCGTCCTCCATTTCACTACTCCCAATTGCTATATAAACAGATTGTAGATATGTTATATATACTATTCACTTATTCACAATCATGTCTGCACCATTACTAGGATCATGCCACTGTCAGGCAGTCACATTTACGCTCGATGCACCTATAGAAAATACCGTAACTTGCAACTGCTCAATCTGTGGTAGGGCTGGGGCTGTCTATCTTTTTGTGCCAGAAAGTGCAGTAACCATCACCTCTGGAGCAGATAATCTCACGGACTACCAATTTGGTAAAAAGGCGATTCATCATACATTTTGTACCACCTGCGGAGTGCGGACTCATGGATTTGGCGAGGATGAAAAAGGAAATATGACCTATGCTATCAATCTGAGAACTGTTGAGGGTATTGATGTAGATAGCTTGGAGTCAATGAAGTATGATGGGAAAAGT
>JBBKXV010000241.1:0-2056 GCA_037969665.1 Candidatus Altimarinota bacterium | reverse complement strand
GTGCTTAACCAAGATCTGTGGGAAGCGCTCAAGCATGAGGAGGATAGATTAAAGAATGGAGGTGTGCACGTGACCTGGAAATATGTACCAGCACATGTTGGAGTAGTGATGAATGAGCGTGCGGATACCATAGCAACCATGTGCGCCGATGATGCGAAAGAGTTGCAGTTATACCGTGGACCGCGCAACGAGTACGTTGCATAGACATTAGACCGTAGACTTTAGACTGTAGCCATAACGCAGATTCATGAACACACATACTAAGACACTGGTAGCACTTATGGGGATACTTGCCGGTGTTATTATTGCGGAGGTGACAGAGTATGGAAGTGAGGTTGCTGTGCTCGGACTTATGCTTGGAGTACTACAGATGAGTATCTATTATTTTGAAAGAAAAAAGAGAGGGAGAGGTGAGGGCAAAGATACACATAGTGAAAACAATATGAGACATTTTTCTATCCCGCTTGTAAGCGGGATATTTTGTATCGCAGTATTTTTTATCATTGTACGGATTCAGTTCAGTGTGGAGGAAGATACATTCTTGTGCGAGAAGGCGTGTGAGTTTAGAGCAACACTTGCCACATCTCCAAAAATAAAAGATGAGTATCAAATTTTTTCTGTACGACCTGATCAGGTGGAAAGTGTGCACGGTGTGTACGATGTTCAGGTGCGAGTGCCACTGTATCCGAAGTATGAAGTGGGGGATCAGGTCATCATATTTGGAAAAGTCACTCAGCCATTTGTTGCTATGCCACACGATGGGAAGAAACAATTTGCATATGATAGATATCTACAAATCCACTCTGTTGGAAGTGAAATGTTCTATCCAAAAATAACAAAAATTATTTCAAGTACGAGTGCCATTCCACTGGTAACTCGACTAGAACGATTTAAAGAAACTTGTATACATATCATTTCAAAGTATGTTAGTGAACCAGAAGCATCGCTTGCAGTGGGGATGCTCTTTGGAGTATCAACTATGTCGAGTGAGCTTACGCAGACATTTCGTGTAGCAGGGATTTCTCACATTGTTGTACTCTCTGGATTCAATATTGCAATTTTGATTAGCTTCATACTTTTTGTTTTTGCGGTCGTCCCACTCTTTTTTCGGGTAGTATTTGCGTCACTCGTTGTCGTACTTTTTGTCCTTATGGTTGGAGGGGAGGCGAGTATAATCCGAGCAACATGTATGTCCTTTATCGGACTTCTCGCTCTTCTACTCGGACGTGCATACGTCGCCAAACAAGCTCTACTTTTGTCCCTTATAGCTATCGCCATGTATGAGCCGAACAATGTACTTTATGATGTATCTTTACATCTTTCATTTCTTGCTACAGCAGGAATCGTGTACATGAGTGACGGAATAAAAAGTATGTTACATAAAATTAATTCGGTAACGTATAAAGAAATAATGACAACAACTATTGCAGCATATGTGGTGACACTTCCGTATGTTATGTATACATTTGGTACGGTTGCGGTGTATGCACTTGTTACGAATATACTGGTCCTCCCGCTAGTTCCAGTTAGCATGCTTCTTACTTTTTTAGTTGTGCTGTCTGCTCCTGTTTCTCACGTCCTAGCTATGATACTTGGCTACGTAGACACACTCCTTTCTTCTATAATCATTTTTGTTGCACGCATGGTTGAGCAGGTACCAGGATCATCAGTTCCAATTACTTTTTCGTACACTTCAATGTTAGGAATGTATCTTCTTCTTAGCGTTACATATACTTACTATATGTATAGACAAAGAACAAAAGAGAACAATGAAACGTTAGTCACAAAAAATGATGAAATCTGGTCCGGAGTGATTTCTTACTAACACTGGTACAGCAAGACTATTTAGCAATTTGTTTTTTGTACTCTCTGTACACAAAGAATGCAACGATGACACCAATAACAAGTGAAACGCCTGAGAGTGATGAGAGTGATGCGTACTCACCAAAGTAATAACCGATAGATGTTATCATGATTGCCCAGATAAGTGAGGCAACAAAAAAGATGAAAGCGGTAAGGTTGGTCTTGGTATTTGCAAGTCCAGCAACGATAGGAA
>JBBKXV010000240.1:0-1834 GCA_037969665.1 Candidatus Altimarinota bacterium | reverse complement strand
TTCTTGCCTCAGACAAGATCGTAGCAAATGTATCCGTAGCAAAGTTTTGAAACTCATCCACATAAAGAAAAAACTCACGACGATCATCCTTTGGTATATCCACACGACTCATAGCAGCCATGGATACCTTATTGACCATCACCAATCCTAGTAATTGTGAGTTGAGGTCACCTATCTTACCCTTGGATAAGTTTACTAATAGTATCTTTCCATCATCCATACACTCTCTCACATTAAAGGCACTTTTTGACTGCCCTATCACATTACGCATAGTAGTATTCGTGATAAATGGTCCAAATTTTGAAGAGAAGTACGGGATCATTTCCTGCTTTTCTCTATCCCCAGTACTTGCATATTCATGCTCCCAGAAAGACCTCACCACGGGGTTTTTAACCTTGGACACCTTGTACCGCATAAACTCCTCATCCGTAAACATACGAGGTACATCAATCAATGTAGCACCCTCCTCTTCATCAGACATGAGTGTCAGACAAGCATTTCTAAAGTAATGCTGGATCCGTGGTCCAAAGATTTCATCACCAAAGAGCTTAATAAAAATTTCAGTAGCATCCAGACTTGCTCTATCCTTTTCTTCCTCAGTGGATGCATCCAATATATTGAGTCCCATTGGACGCTCTCTATTTGATGGGTCAAAGTGAATGACTTCACGGGCGCGGCTTTTTGGCACATACATAAGTAGCTCTTCGATAAGATCTCCATGGGGATCAATCACTCCCAATCCCTTTCCATTCCACATATCTTGCCTTGCCATATAGCTCAAAAAAGATGACTTACCGGTACCAGATTTACCAATAACATAATGATGCCGCATTCGGTCATCATCTCGAAACCGTACCACAGACTTACTTCCACGGTATGTGTTGTATCCTAACACCACACCATCTGCAGGAAGGTCCTTTGGTGGCGGAAGTGTCTTGTACTTTTTCCAGTCAATCACTGGAGCCTTATTGTAATGGGTATTGGGAAAGTGAAATATGGTAGCTAACTCATCTGGAGTTAACAGAGATGGTTTTTGAAACCATCCTGCAGCACGTTGCTCATAAGCCGCATAGAGAATAGGTGTACTCAAAATATCCAACTCAAGCAACCTCCTATTTTGAAAGATGTTTCCATCTGGGTCATTAAAGACATTAAAGGAAACAACCATATTATTGAGGATATCATCCACACGCTTATTTCCATTTTTTGAAGCAGCAAATACTCGAATGTATGTTTCAAAACCAACTTGGGCTGACTTTTCTCCAATACGCTTTGCTTTTTCCTCCTCTGAGGCAAGCATACGGACATACGAGTCACCATGACTAGCCCCTGGAGCGTTAGTGTTGAGCACATCAGTACTCCCGCTCAAGAAAAAGTCTATGAGTTTCCCCATAAACCCAAGACCAGGTATTTTCCATAAGATAAAGTCCGATCCAAAGTTTTTCTTTTTGCCTTTAAAAATCGCAGTTCCTTCCTCCTTTGCCTTTGCTCGCCACTTATCTCCGAGAGGATGTATCACTATTTGAATGGCGGCACGGTCTCCCTCGCCTACCTTATCTAGTACATTGGTTATATTATTGAGAGGATCCTCCTCCATCACTTTATACGTCTTGATTGGAAGGTAAAAGGGTTGGCTTGTCACCATAGAATACCCCTTGAGATCATACCCAGGCTCATACAATACAGGAGCACTAGTAAACTCCACCTCCGCATCAGGGTAAAAGGTAGTGATCTGCTTTTCAACAATAGTCTGATAGTACGGGTACGTAGCTACATAAAAGTACAGCTTTTGATTTTCTAAAAATAATTCAAAGCTAATTCTATTCTGCTGAAA
>JBBKXV010000239.1:0-5645 GCA_037969665.1 Candidatus Altimarinota bacterium | reverse complement strand
ACCACTCTTGTATCTGCATTGAATGCTGCTGCAAGTGTTTTAGCACTGACACTGTTTTTACTACTTCTATACAGCCTTCCTAACGCAGCATTATTATGCTCATGTGCCTCTCCCATCATTTGAAAGTCTTTGTTACTCATAGTAAAAGTGTAATAAATAATATGTCCCATATACCGTTCCCCACTCTATCACAATAAGATAGTTTTTTTCATTGCCAATATGCCCTTTTCCACTATACTATCACCTGTTATGCGTACTTGGCGCTTACTTTAATAACTATTATTATGAAAAAAGGAATTCACCCAGACTATACTGATGAATGTAAGGTAACCTGTTCTTGTGGAGCAACGTTCATTATCGGATCTACACTCCCAGAGCTAAAAGTTGAAATTTGTTCAAAATGTCATCCATTTTACACAGGTGAGCAAAAGCTTGTGGATACGGAAGGTCGAGTTGATAAGTTTAGACTCAGACAGGAAATGGCAGACAAAGCTAAAGCTGCTAAGGCACCTAAGGATGAAGAGGAAGTTGAAGCTAAAGCAGATACTCCTAAGGAAAAAGCCCCAGCAAAGACTGCTGAGCCTAAGACAGAAGAAACAGAAACACCTGCTGCTGCATAAGCGCAAGAAGGTACATATAAAAAAGCCCCGTGGATGTTCCACAGGGCTTTTTTTAACTTCTTAACTATATACTTTTAAACTAGATTCTAGCTTTCAATAATTTCCAATGCCTCGTCAAACGTATCATAATGGTTGACCAATGTAGTCAGTCCCACTAAAGAAAGTATTTCAAAGATATGTTCATTGGATTCTACAATCGTCATTACTTTTGACTGTTCTGACAAGTCGGAGTAAATAGAAAGAAGGTACCCAATCACGCGACTATTAATAAACTCTAACTCCTTAAAGTTAAAAATAATCGCTTTCAGCTCACCATTTTCCAATACTGGGGTGACATGCTCCTCCACTTGGGCAAGATTTGATTCGTCTACCTGACCTAAGATACGGATATGTATAATATTTGGGTTTCGTTCTGTTGGGTCTACGTAAACTTGTACTCGTGATGACATAGTGTAAGTGTTAATCAGATTATGATGGCATGGCTAATAATGTCTCTTTTAGTGTATCAAAGAGCGCTTTTTCCTGTAAAGAAACATTGATAATATCAACCTTTCCTCCCGCATCTAGTATTCTTGTTTCCAATGCAAGTATACGGCTAAAATGTTCGTAACTCAAAAACTTTAAAAGACGAAAGTCAAAAACAAAGCTCTGTCCTTTATGATTGAGAGAAGTCTTAGTGAGTTTACTAATATACTCCTCATCAGAAAGTAATTGCTCATCAAAGGCCACATGGTATGACGTTCTTCGTCCATTTTTGATCACCTTTACTAATTTCTCATCAATCTTATCCTCAATGCATGAGCTCATTCTCTTCTCAACATAGACAGAAAGCCCGCCGTCAGGGTTATCCTTGATGGAAAACTTATCCACCCACTTTTTCATAAATACAGCTAAACCACGTCCTGATTGTCTCGTCAGGTCCTCTGAAGATTCATTTTTTGACATAATACTGTGCAAATCATTCGCAGATAGCTCCTGTTGATGTGCGTTTCCACTATCTCGCACCTCAAAAGAAATAGTTCTAGTGGTAATATGCAGAGATACCTCTACTCTATCTGAGCTATGAGAGCCATATTTGACGGCATTCATAAACAGCTCGTCCAATACAACTACAAGCTTGTAAATCCAAGAATGTGGAATTTTTGTAGTAGAGAGCGCATCCTTTAAAGCATCACGCACTAAGGCAGAATACTTTAAATCTGCAGGTACTGAGAGTGATATGGTGGGTCGCTTAGTCATAAGCAGCAAAATATATATTTCCAATAAGTATACACTACCTTTAAAGAATTTACAATTGATGAGTTACGAGTATGCTATGCGTGGTTTATTTTAGACTACAATTATGAAGGATATTATACCTTGGAAGCATATATTCACCACCACGGCAGTCATACTTGGCATTATACTGTTCTATACACTAGGTGATAATATTGAAGTTCTCCAGCTATCTTCCATACTCAACCTCTTCTTTCAGACAATCTTACCAATTATTGTTGGGACATACTTATTTACTACACTTTTTCTATCCAAGCCACAGAGACAGTTATCACTACAGGTACTGCTAAGCTGGGTTATCTATTTTCTTTGTATCTACAGTACAAATATTAGCATCGCTGGTACATTATTACCGGTCTTTTTTCCAATAGGTCTCGTCCTACTACTCTTATTTATTCACAGTAAAAATACCCTAGCCTGGGTGATGATTGTACCCTTTCTCTCTATCCAACTGCTAGTTGATGTGCAAAGCATGTCCCTGCCCCTATCACTTGTACTGTTACATTCAGGATATGCATTGTTCAGTTATTACCTAGGAAGTTTTCTTACTCACTGTCTGCATCTTGATAATCTGATCTACAAGTGTATTTTTGATAAAGAATACAGAAGGCAAGCTGCACACGCAGTTTTTGGCATTACCTTGGCATACCTCATCTACGTGGGTTTACTGACCTCTAGTGCCCTTGCAATCATCATTCTTGCTGGATTAGCATTGATCATTTTGGTAAAAAATGGATACCTGGGATTTCTATCTCATGTATTACTTATCTTTGAGCGCCCCCACCATTTTGAGCGCTTTCCTGGTCGAGGTATCTTTTACTTTGTCTGTGGTGCATTTCTAGTCTCTCTCTTTGCTCCTATTCAGATTACTGCTGCATCCATCCTTATTCTTGCCCTTGGTGATAGTATTACCAATATAGTGGGGAAAGACTTAGGAAAAAATCCACTTCCATACAATAAAAAGAAGAACATTGAAGGTCCTCTCACCGGTGCATTTTTTGGTGCTTTAATGGCATCTCTCCTTGTTCCACTACCACACGCAATAGCAGCAGCACTGGTGGCAATGTTTGTAGAAACACTGCCTCACAGCTATGGTCGATTTGAAATAGATGATAATATTACTATTCCTGTAACAGCTGCCCTGATCCTGCTCGTGTTTTAAGGCGCAACTCCTTACCCTTGATCTCATACATTTTCACACGAACGTATCCCTTCATTTCCTCTGGAACATGCTCATACATACTTTCTACAACTTCATAGTTTCTACTCTCATTTGGGATACGATCTAACATATCTACTAGTGCCTGGCTGCGTTGCGTCTGGTCACTAATTTTTTTCACATCATCCAAACGTGCCACTACTTGATTTTCCACATGGCGAACAAACTCATTCCCCTTAAGCACAGATGCTCCTGGGCTCTTGACATACAATCCTGGCATTTCAATAATGGTAGAAAGCTCTGCATGCAATATAGCTGATGATTCAATAGCATGTAAATCCTCCATCTGTCTTTTTAACTGTCGCTCATTCTCTGTGTTGCTAGGTAAAGCATTATAGTATTCATCCAACGTACTCATGGATAAATTTGCTGCTACCTGTGTGTACTCGTCTAGAAAAGAGGTATTCTCACGCTTTTTTGAAACGACATTTAACTCTTGTGCGATACGTCCTGTTGTACCAAAGTAGCTCTGAGATAGCTCCTCAGCGCGCTCCATATCTCCACTACTTATAGCCTCCACTACTCCACGCAATTTTACTCGTGCAACAACAAGATATGACAACAGTTTCTTTGAGGAAACTTCTTCATAAATATTCATCTGTATATTTGGCTGCTCCACTACTGTTTTTTGAGCTATTGTAAGAGGTTTTTTAGTTACAATAGATTCAGTATATACATCTTTTTCTAGAGGCTTATCCTTTGTAATCTTATTTTTTATACTTGTAGAGGACAAGAGTATTATTTCCTCGTTAGTCTCATCTATGTCCTTTGCAAGAATCGTAGTTTTATCCTTGTCGATTTGCAGTGACTCAACCTTGGTATCTGGATCAATTGCAATTGCCAATCCAGCACCATCTGTCACGGTTATTATTTTTTCCGGAGTATGAACAATAAAATTAGTTTTTGTATCTTTTTCAACTGTAGTAACCACACTACCTTTTTCTATATCAAAGGTTATGTTTCCATCAGCAAGCTCTGTAGAACGACGAACTTTAATTTTTGAGTTGTCCGCAAGACTAATTGTCTTTTGTTCACTAAAGGTCACATGAGCTGAAGAGGTAGATGAAACCTCTATAATATCATTCTTTTTTATTCTTTCCCCAGGAATAGCTTTAAATCGCTGTGATGATCTCGTGATATACACATCCCCTTGATCAATATGAAGCTCACCCAAATCCTCTGCTAAAGAGTTATTTTTGGACCCTATTAAAAAGGTGGCAAACAGCACAAATACAAATACAAAAGAGACTAGCCCACTTAATACACGTTGAAGAACTGAAGAAGCAAGGTGCCGAACCGATGTTCGCTTATGCTCTTCAATCTTAGACCACATGCGTAGCCTAGATCTTTCTATTTGATATCGTGTTGGAATATATTCTTCGCCAAGCGTGGCTAGGAGCTCTTCCAACTGTGTTTGCTCTTTAAGAGTCATTGCATATAGTTATTACACTATATAAGACGCAATTCAACAGAATTTGTTACAAAAAAAAGAGACAATGTCTTGGCAACTACCTACTCTCCCACCCGCTACGCGGGAAGTACCATCGGCCTTGAAGGACTTTACTTCTGAGTTCGGAATGGAATCAGGTGTACCCCCTTCAGTATAATTACCAAGACACTATCTCTTTTTGCTTGATCAGCAAAAACTATTAGTTAAGTCATACCATGTAAAAAGTAAAAAATACTTATCACATGGAAACGTATACAAGTGAAAAATGAAAAAGTCTTTCGACCTATTAGTACTGCTCAGCTAAATACATTGCTGTATGTACACCTGCAGCCTATCAACCTGGTAGTCTCCCAGGAGGCTTATTGTGCCGAAGCACAGAGAAATTTAATCTTGAGGCAAGCTTCCCGCTTAGATGCTTTCAGCGGTTATCTCTTCCGAACGTAGCTACTCAGCAATGCCCCTGATGGAACAACTGATACACTAGAGGTTCGTTCATTCCGGTCCTCTCGTACTAGGAACAAGCCCTCTCAAATTTCTAATCGATCATGGCAGATAGGGACCGAACTGTCTCACGACGTTCTGAACCCAGCTCGCGTGCCGCTTTAAATGGCGAACAGCCATACCCTTGGAAGCTTCGTCACCTCCAGGATGCGACGAGCCGACATCGAGGTGCCAAACCAGGTCGTCGATGTGAACTCTTGGACCTGATCAGCCTGTTATCCCCGGGGTAACTTTTATCCGTTGAGCGACACCGCACCCACATGCATGTGCCGGATCACTTTCGCCTACTTTCGTATCTGCTCGAGTTGTATCTCTTGCAGTTAAGCGAGCTTGTGCGAATACACGACCACTCCGGTTTCCATCCGAAGCTAGCATACCATATGCGCGCCTCCGTTACCTTTTAGGAGGCGACCGCCCCAGTCAAACTACCCACCAAACAATGTCCCCAATTTGGGTTAGGACTAAAATATATTAAGGGTGGTATCTCAAAGGTGACTCCAAGTGGACTAGCGTCCACCCTTCAAAGTCTCCCACCTATTCTGCACAAAATACATCTCAGCCCAATGTCAAGCTATAGTAA
>JBBKXV010000238.1:0-9463 GCA_037969665.1 Candidatus Altimarinota bacterium | reverse complement strand
CCGTTTGCTTTATACGGGCGTATAGCTCAGCTGGTTAGAGCGCGACACTGATAATGTCGAGGTCGGAGGTTCAAGTCCTCCCACACCCACCACCATATAGCACGGTCTAGAGATTATATGTAGCATCTCCTACGGTAGGTAGGCAGTGTTTTTCCGTGAACATGGTACACTGTGAACACGTTTACCAAGTCATTGTCGATACATGAAAATAGTAAAAGTGGTCATTGTTGTTATTGCAGTCGTAGCTATAGCATGGAGTTATGGGTGGTATCAGGGGCGGTATGCTCCAAGTCAAATAGACAGTGCACAGTTAGAGCAAGGGAGTGCTGTGGCATATCTAGCTGGTGGTTGTTTTTGGTGTACGGAGCATGACTTTGAAAAGGTATATGGAGTGACCAATGTCACCTCTGGGTATATGGGGGGTGCTATGGAGAGACCAAGTTATGAGGAGGTCACTAAGGGCGACTCTGGCCATAGAGAGATGGTCAAGGTGGAGTACGATCCGTTTAAAGTTTCCTATAAAAGGTTGGTACTAGAGCTGCTAAGGGAAACAGACCCCACTGATGATGGTGGTTCCTTTTTCGATCGAGGGTACCAGTATACCTCTGCAGTGTATGTGCAAAATGCAGAGGAAGAGCAGGTAGCAAAGGAAGTGTTTGCTGAGGTGATTGCAAGGGGGGTATTTGAGAAGCCCATCGTGACTAGTATAGAGCCCGCATCTACATTTTGGGTTGCAGAGGGCTATCATCAAGACTTTGCAACACACAACCAGCTGCGCTACCAGTATTACCGTAATGGATCAGGGAGAGATGCATATATAGAGTCCATCTGGGGTGATGGAGCATATGCTGATATCTTTGAGGATAGTATAAGTAGTGCTGAAAGGCATTGGGAGGGGTATACAAAACCAGATGATACAGCGCTGAGAGCAGTGCTGACAGAGCAGCAATATAGTGTTACGCAGCATGAGTCTACAGAGAGTCCATTTCACAATAAATACTGGGACAACTACCAAGAGGGTGTCTATGTTGATATTGTATCTGGTGAGCCTTTATTTTCTTCCACAGACAAGTTTGACTCAGGTACGGGTTGGCCAAGTTTTTTGAAGCCGATTGCCTCAGGTGTAGTGACAGAACGAGAGGACTTTAAGCTTATTCTGCCAAGAACTGAGGTAAGGAGTAGGTATGCTGATTCACACCTTGGACATATACTATTGGATGGTCCTGAGTCAAATAACTACGTGCGGTATTGTATTAATTCTGCTGCATTGCGGTTTATCCCATTGGTTGAGTTAGAAAAAGAAGGGTTGGGGATGCACGTGTCATTATTTCCTCAGAGGACGTAGGGGTAGAGTGGGGGGCACCTCATGCTGTTATTTAAAATGAATAACACAAAATGCTACATATTATATATCTTTTGACAATGATTTGACCGGCACCTACGTAAGGTGGGGCTATATTTCTTATTCTCACTGTTGTATGAAATCCTTTCTGATGTCACTTCCAATTTATAAAGTGTTTGTACTTACAGACACTGGTGAAGAATTGCCCTTTACCTCGGAGATTATTGCCAAACAGCCGTGTTTTATTGACATGTTGCATCATAAGATTTACCTTGATGGGCAAAAGTTAACCTCAAAAGATATTTATACACAGCAGTTTACCTGTATGTTTTTATTTTCATTAATGCTCACCCCACACAAGGAGTTTGATGTGTTATTGATGCGAAGAGCTAGCTACGTTCATAATAGACATGAGTTTTTTCATAAAGTAGTAAACCCCTTTCTCAAGGCAGCAAAAAAGTATCTGGATAAGGATGTATCCATTACCTGTATAGGTACTATTAATGATTTTATAGTCAAGTTACTCTACTCAGATTTACCCATCTCTTTTCTCTGTACTAGGAAGCAGTTAGATGAGGCAAAGCGTCAGCTGGGTCTTTCCTTGTGATTAATCTTGCATTAGTACGACTTTTGCATACAATTACCTTGCCTTACTATTTACATTACAGAACGAGATGAAACGCCAAGCTAAAAAAATAATTGTAGAGAAGCACCAAGCACACAAAAAAGATACTGGTTCATCACTGGTACAAGTTGCTTTACTTTCAGCACGTATTGCTGAGCTTACAGAGCACTTAAAAGTTCATAAAAAAGATGCTCACTCACGAAGAGGTCTATACAAGTTGGTTGGAAAGCGAAGAAAGACCCTTTCGTATATGAAGAGTAGTGAAGCTGCTGCATATAAGGAGGCGCTAAAGATCAAGGGAGTAAAGGCGGCTGCATAGTTCTAAGTAGCTACAACAGATCAAGACAGTCCCAAGGGGGGCTGTCTTTTTAGTTATATTTCATATACATAAAGGGGATAAGAAGATACAATAGGGCAGAATATATACTACTAGAGCATGTCGATGAGCATAGATAAGATAAGAAACTTTTGTATAATCGCCCATATTGATCATGGTAAGTCCACGTTGGCAGACCGACTGATTGAGGTAACGAATACTCTGCAAAAAAGAGAAATGAAGCGGGGACAGATGCTTGATACTATGGATATTGAGCAAGAACGAGGTATTACCATCAAGCTCCAGCCAATTCGCATGGCATGGAAAGGACATCAGCTTAACCTCATTGATACACCGGGGCATGTGGATTTTTCCTATGAAGTATCACGCTCTATTGCTGCGGTGGATGGTGCGATACTAGTAGTGGATGCTACTCAAGGTATTGAGGCACAGACCTTGACCACGTTGTACATGGCCATGGAGTATGATCTTGCCATCATACCGGTACTCAACAAAATAGACCTCCCAGCGGCAGATCCAGAACGCGTGAGTAAAGAGATAGAGGAGGTGCTCGGTATAGACCGAAGTGAGATCATCTCAGTTTCAGCAAAGACTGGAGAAAATGTAGAAAGTCTTCTTGATGCCGTATGTGAGCATATTCCTGCACCAAAAACTTCGGATATCGCAGAGACACGTGCATTGATTTTTGACTCTGTTTTTGATCCCTACCGTGGTGTCGTGACGTATGTACGTGTGGTTGATGGTAATCTCAAGGCAGGACAAAAGGTACACTTACTCAATGCAAAGCGCACCTTTGATATTTTAGAGGTGGGGTACTTTTCTCCTGGTTATGAAAAATCTGGACAACTCTCAACAGGAGAGATTGGATATGTCATCACGGGGTTAAAGACCACTAGTGAGGCACGAGTTGGTGACACTGTGTGGCAAGGTGCGGGGCTGGAGTCAGAGGAGGCAAAGGCATTGCCAGGGTATGCAAAGGTAAAACCCTTTGTCTTTGCATCCATGTTTCCCTTGGAGGCTGATGATTATCCTGTACTTCGTGATGCATTAGAAAAGTACATCTTGAGTGATAGTGCCTTAGTCTATGAGCCAGCTAGCTCAAGCGCTCTTGGCAATGGATATCGGTGTGGCTTTCTTGGACTCTTACATATGGAAATAGTACAAGAGCGTCTAGAGCGTGAGTTTGGACTTGATCTCATTATCACATCTCCTAGCGTTCCTTTTAAGCTCACACTAAATTCACAGAAAGGTATTGATCAGAGCCGTATTACTGATGATGGATTTTACGTCATTTCAACTCCTGAGGAAATGCCGCCAAGAGAGTTTATCGATCTGATCTATGAGCCTTATGCCAAGGTAGAAATAGTTGTTCCAAGTGAGTATATTGGGCAGGTTATGGAGCTAGTACAACGCAAGCGAGGTATTCAAACAAACATGTCATACCTCAATGAGGCTCGTGCATTGATCACGTACGACATTCCTATGCTAGAAATCATAGTAGATTTTTACGACCAATTAAAAAGTATTACCTCAGGGTATGCCTCTATGAATTATGAGCCAGTGGATTACCGGCCGGGTGATTTGGTAAAGCTAGATATTGTGGTGGCAGATGAGCCAGTGGACTCATTATCAACCATTGTACACAGACAGTTTGCAGAGGCTCAGGGAAGGGTAGTGTGTAAAAAGTTAAAAGAAATTATCCCACGGGCGCAATTTCCTATAGCCATTCAGTCTGCTGTGGGAGCCAAGGTTTTGAGCCGTGAAACCTTATCTGCCTTGAGAAAAGATGTAACTGCAAAGTTGTATGGTGGAGATGTTTCGAGAAAAATGAAACTTTTAAAGAAACAGAAAGAGGGTAAAAAGCGCATGAAGCAGTTTGGAAAGGTAAGTATCCCTCAGGATGCGTTCTTGACGGTATTAAAGCGAGAGTAATTTTATGTTATAGCTGAAATGCAATGAGTACTATTTACGATGTCGTGATCATAGGAGGAGGACCAGCAGGACTGACAGCAGCAATTTATGCAGCAAGAGGAAACCTTTCTCTTCTTGTGGTAGAGGGATATTTTCCTGGAGGGCAGCTTATGTATACTACGGATGTAGAAAATTTTCCTGGATTTCCAGAGGGTATCATGGGACCAGACCTGATGATGCGTATGAGACAGCAAGCAGAGCGTTTTGGGGCGACTTTTTTGACTAAAGATGTGGATAAAGTAGATTTTTCTGAAGTCATTAAAAAAATATACGTGGATGGAGAGGAGCTCAAGGCAAAGACAGTGATCATCTCTACGGGAGCAAAGGCTAGAATGCTTGGGGTAGAGCGAGAGGAGGAGATGATAGGAAAGGGAGTTTCCACATGTGCCACTTGTGATGGTGCCTTTTTTAGAGAGAAGCAAGTGGGTATCGTGGGAGGAGGGGACTCAGCAATGGAAGAGGCTATATTTCTTACAAGATTTGCAAAGGAGGTGCACGTCATTCACCGTCGGGATAGCTTGCGCGCATCAAAGATCATGCAAGATAAGGCCATGGCCAATGAAAAAATTACTTTTCACTGGAATAGAGAGGTGACGGAGTTACAGGGAGAAAGTAAACTTACGGGCGTGACGATGTCGAGCACTGTAAATGAAAGCACAGAGCATTTGGAGTTGGACGGATTATTTATAGCCATTGGACATGTGCCAAATACAAAGATTGTAGAGGGGTTGATGGACTTTGATGACCTCAAGTACATTCAAACTACTCGCGGGACTCCTGTGACCAACGTAGAGGGAGTGTTTGCCTGCGGTGATGTGCAGGACCATAGATATAGGCAAGCTATCACTGCTGCGGGGAGTGGATGTCAGGCGGCACTTGAGGCGGAGAAGTATTTGGAGCATGTGGGATAATTAAAGAGTTAAGGAATGAAAGAATTAATGAATGAATTGGGGATTATGCCGTTGTAACTACTAGCCTGGTTGGCAATGTTCCACTACCGCTTAGAGATAATCTATAGATAAAAATATTTTGAAAGAAGAAGTGGGAGTTATGACTAGTTACAACCTCACTTCCAACTCCTCATCCACCACAATCTCCATAGGGCTTACCTGACAACGGTAAGCATAGATCTCCACGCCTTTTGTCTTTGCTTGCCGGAGTAGCTCCCCATACTCAGGATCGATATCATCCGAAGGCCCAAAGCTATCCACGTCTGCCCGCTGACATATATATACCATAGCCGCCCGCTCCCCGCGGTCAACAATCTCCATCAGTTCACGTAGGTGCTTCCGCCCACGCTCCGTGGGACTGTCTGGAAATGATCCTGTGGTCCCCACCTTGAGGCTGACATTTTTTACCTCAATGATGATATCCACTCCTTCCGTTGTAGTTATCAAAAAATCAGCACGAGACTTATCTGATATCCTATGCTCTGGTTTTATCTGAGCTAAGACGCCAAAAGGGGAGTCCTTGCTCTCTAAAAACTCATGAGCCAATTTATTTGTTCTATGGGTATTGACTCCTATAAGTGTTCCCTCTGCCTCAAGGATTTCCAAGGTATAGGGAAGCTTGCGGGTGGGATTGCCACTATCTAGGACATAGGCTGTCTGAGGTGGGTAGAGCACGCCTTTCATGCTACCAGTATTGGTACAGTGGGTGCCCAAAATTTTTCCATCTGACTCCACATCAGCTAAAAATCTTTTGTATCGTTTGAGGAGTATTCCTTTGATCAGTGGTGTGGGGAAAAGCATAATTGTACAAATTGCAGTTTATGTTGTATAATAATTTATTGTATTGCTACCTTAAGTCCATCATATGAAACTTTTTAGATTTGGTACAGTCCTCGCACTTGCATTGCTATCCTTTTCTTTTTTACAAGCAGATGCCCAACTCATCGGTGGTGTTGCTATAGAGCCACGTGTGGTAAAGGGAGTGGTGTACGATGGTGAAACAGGCGTTTCTTTGAGTGATGCAACAATCAAAGTATATAATGCTTCGGGTATATTAGCTACACTTCATCAGGGAGATAATCCATATAAAACAGTGACAGGTGGTCAATTTAGATTTGCTGTACTACCAGGTACATACCGTATTGAGGTGGAAAGAAATGGATATATTCGTAGTATCTTTGGGGGAGTTGATGTCCGGTATGGGACTACTGATGGACTCAATCCGCAGGCAGGTCAGTATTTTTATGTCTCTACGCCAGAGGTGACGATAGATGTTCCTATGCAACATGTGGTGGAAACGACCAATGTGACAGAACAAACACGAGTGCTCTTTGTGACGCCTGATGGTAAGCTGAGTGATGTTTGTACTATACCACCGCTTATTACTGATATTACACCCCTGCCACAGTCAGTATTGGGCAGCTTGTTACCTACAATTACCTTTAGGGTGTTACGTGGAGACCCTAGTATTGAAGGAATCAACAAGGACTGTATCAACCTATTCGTCAATGGAGAAAAGGTGCAGCCGCAAGTGACGGGTGCAAAGGAGGAGTATTTTGTTTCCTATACACCAAAAACCTTACTAGAAGGAGAGACCAAGGTTCGTATTGAGGCCTGTGATCTCAATCCAGATCCAAATAAAGCGATAAAGGAGTTTTCATTCTTTAGTATCTCTCCTTATAGGCCTGCTGCCAATGAGATTCTTGATGATCAACTTGCCAATATAAATAGGCTTATAGCCACAGGATTGCCAACATGGACGTATCTGCTCTTACTTGCAGCTATTGGGGCTGTTGGATTGGGGTATGGCTATATAGTGACTGTACATAAAAAGTAGAGACGGGGCACTATGCAAATTGACCGTACCTCTGGTATACTAAGGAGATAGCATCTTTATACCAAAAGGATATGGGAAGAAATATAGTACTAGTCATGGGCATTGCATTGTTATTGGGAATATCTAGTATATTTGGTTTTTTGTACTTCCAAGGTTTATCGAGCACTTCAGGTTCCTTATCTCAGGACCATCTTTTTGTGGTATATAGCGAGCTTCCAAGGACCGTTGACCCGTATACCTTACACACAGGACAACGTATGCTTCAGGACAATGTTTTTGAGGGACTGACTGTCATTGATAAGTTTTTTAGACCAAAGAGAGCCTTGGCTTTATCTTGGGGGAGCTTAAGTAACACGAGATGGGAGTTTAGACTACGAAAGGATATTCTATTTCATGATGGTAGTTTGTTTACTGCTGATGATGTTATTCGTTCGTACCAAGAGGTGAAAAAAAGTGGAGATGCTGGCTTACTGAGTCTACTGGGTCCAATCAAAGATATGGTAAAAACTGATACCTACACTGTGGCGGTGGAGACTACAGGTGTTGACCCATTATTACTAACCCGTTTGAGCTATATCCCAATCACAAAAAAAGTCGTAGTAGAGGGAAGTGAAACCTTTATTGGTACGGGCCCATACTATGTAAAGGACATGAGTGAAAGCCAAATTACTTTTGAGTACTTTGATAAGTATTGGGACCGGCTGCCTGTATTTAGACAAGTCACCGTAAAGGGGGTACAAGACAAGTACGACCGATTTATAGGATTGATGCAGGGAAATATTGATATTTTAGCATCTGTTCCTGTGTCATCAGATAATGTAAAGGCGATCACAGACTCAAGTATTGTAGAGTTAGTGAGTGTGCCTAGTTTAGAGCTCATCTACTTTATGTTTAACAGTGATCCTAGTCGTGCAGGTGGAAACCCTTTGGCAGAGCAACAAACCCGTCGTGCTATTTCTCTTGCCTTAGACACTAAAAATATTGCTTCTTTTGCAGATGGTTTTGCCACTCCTGTTAATCAATATATTGCCAGTGGTATCTTTGGGTTTAACCCAGACCTTTCTGATAAAGAGTATTCAGAGGAAGCTGCCGCCAGAATTATAGGGAGACAGCGGTTTGACCTTGAGATAACTATAACAAAGGACTTTAGAATACTAGCAGAATACATCCGTAGTCAGCTGTTGCCACTCAATATCAATGTGACTTATGATGTGGTAAATAACATAGAAGAGTTTTTAGAAAAGTTGCAATCAGGAAATGTCCAGTCATATATCTTAGGGTGGAGATTTGACCTTGGTGATTCACTAGATTTCCTAAAGACTCATATCCATACTAAGGGGGGAGAGCTTGGACAATATAATGCAAGTGGGTATAGTAATAAAAAAGTAGATAGCTTGATTGGTCTTGCAGAAAGTGAGCTTGATGAGACACGGCGCCTTGGGTATTTACAGCAAATTCAATCCTCGGTGATGGAAGACTTTATTGGAGTTCCTCTATTTGAAACGAAAACAATTATGGCAAAGAAAAAAAGCATACAATTAGAGCCTCGGCTCGACGGTAGTCTAGTGTTTTCAGATATCCAGCCCAAGTAAATTTATTACCTTGCTCACGTCCTATGAAGTCCTTGCGAACTAAACTAACGTTACTCATCAGCCTATTGATCATTGTAGTGATCGGGGTTAATACTGGCATTGTTCTCAACCAAAAGTATAAAGAGTTGAATGAGGACATCTTTCGTGGTGCTGTAAGTTTTTCACAGCTAGTCTCAAGGGATGTTATTGATACGTATAGACTGAACTACAGCACAAACTCATTTATAAAACTGCCGGGAGAGATCAAGAGTTTGCTTGAGCTCAATTTGGATATTAAAAATGTCACTATTGCCAAGTATGATGGCACGGTAGCTTATGACTTTTTAGCTGAAAATACGGAAAAGTATGCAGGAGAAGGACGTGTAGTGACGGATGTTACGTTATTATCTCGGATCAAGTCTGGTACTCCTTCGGTGATGACCCAAAACGGTGAAGTGGTGTACTTTGAACAAAAGGGTGATGGTAGTTTGCGATTTATGGATAGAGATGCTAGGCCTCTAGAAGCTGGTTTTAACCTAGGACAAAAGCTAACTGATCTAGTATACCCTGTGAGTGATGGAGAGAGTTATGCACTCACCTATGAGATTTCGTATGAGATTTTAGATAGCCGTATTTTTGACACTACGGTCAATACGTTACTCATTACAGTATTTAGTGTCTTGGTGGGTAGTCTTGTGGCATTTTTCTTTTCATCTCGTATTATCCATCCATTAAAAAAGCTGACGGCGAGTGCTATGAATATATCAAAGGGTAGGTTTGGGCAGGTGATTTCTATCAAGTCTAAGGATGAGGTGGGACGACTTGCAAAG
>JBBKXV010000237.1:0-1237 GCA_037969665.1 Candidatus Altimarinota bacterium | reverse complement strand
CTCATGGAATGTAGGATGTACTAATATAATTGTAATAGCTTAGTATACCATACCAAAGCCAATACCATATATTGCGCCATCTGCTTTACATTTCCTTTGTATACTAGATAGCCACTCATGGATGGAGTATTATCCGACATACCGATTTTATCTTTTACATTGTAAGTCTTATGCAATCTGATAATGATATAGTATTACATACTGTCACTGGAGCACATGTCACCTCAATACAAGTTACCCCTCCTCTTTCTTGTTTCCCTTTCCCTATGTGGCTTTGCATTACCAAGCACCTATGCTGCGGTGAACTCATCTCCCGTGGTGCAACTTGTTTCCTATACTGACCAATTTGGTCTTCATGTTAATCGATTAGGATGGGGTAGTGCTTCCATCATTAATGATAATGGGGTAATTCTCTCCAATAACCACGTTGTCGACACTGGTGATGGTACCCTTGCTTCTGCCTTTAGCATCTGTATCACAAAGGAAAATAGTAAAATACCAGTCTGTGATTATACTGCTTCCCTCATCGCAAGAAATAGTGACATGGATATTGCACTTCTCCAAATCAACCCTGTGGATATTCATGGAAAGTCTGTGAACTACAAAGACTTTCAAAAACTAGATGTTAACTTTGACTATGAGCCCAAGGTAAAGGACGATGTGCTCATCAGTGGATACCCTTGGATTGGAGCCAATACCATGACGGAGACCAAGGGTATTGTTAGTGGTATCATAGAATACAATGGGTACCAGTATATCAAAACCGATGCAACCATAGCAGGGGGAAACTCTGGTGGTGCCATGTTGAACGCTCAAGGGGAATTGGTAGGTATACCTACATTTACCATCGGCGGTTTTTTTGAAAGCAGTCTAGGATATGGCCTCTCCATCAAAGAAGCAAAGGAGTTTATAAAAGAGTATATTGATCAATCACCAGAGGTACAAGGACTAGCTATTGATTTTTCAGATTACCACAGCAGCCTGGACCTTATCAATACCACGCATGCGGTCAGTGATGATCTCCTACAATTCACATTTCCCTCTACATACAGCGTTAGCAACTATATTCGTAATAGATCAGTGACCTTAGAGCCTACTACGCAAAGTAATATTGCCCTTAGTACTCTAACTATAGATCTCAAGCAAACACCACTACTTGAGACAGAAAAAGAGTATCTGGATTATCTGAGAGAACAAGGCAGCTTTAGTAGCGACTACGAACAGCTAGCACAAAAAC
>JBBKXV010000236.1:0-2320 GCA_037969665.1 Candidatus Altimarinota bacterium | reverse complement strand
ATACTAGCTCTTCTGATCGAACTAGTATTGTTTACTAGTTTATCCGCAGTGGCCGATACACTGAGCTCGTCATGAGTACGAATATCGTGTGGAAAAACACGCTCACATGAGGGAGTAATGGTCAGTCTGTAGGTGCCCTCGCGGATATCTTCTAGGTACGCTTTGTGAGTATATGTTTGTGTGCTTTGGAGTCCTGCCGTTGAGCTAAAGAGAGTGTGCTCTTTTCCTGTATAGATGAGGCTTTTATCCTCTTCATTGCGTACAGAGAGATCATAGCTAAGAATGCTGCTACCACTACCACTGAGCATGGTGGCCCCTGTGCTACTAAGTGAAGTGGATACTGCTGGAGGACAGTAGTCTTTGGCTGCCGCCAGCGCGCTGTCAGTACTATCAAAACTAAAGGAAAGTGAGTTGTCTATCTGATCGAGGGCAATATCCCTGATGCTTAGGTGCTCGTTGAAACTTGGATACCCTGCCGCCGCATGAAATCTTTCCCACTCCTTGACGGGGAGACTGTTTTTAAGATCATTTCTAGCAACAAACTGCCTCATCATATCACTGAGGTGGCTTTTACTACTATCAAAAAAGTCAAACTGGCTTTCTACTTCTGAAAGGCTAGTGGTGTCTCTATACTCATCAGCTTTTTCTGGAAAGGCTTGAAGAATCAGAAAAACAATGACTCCGATAATACCGATGACCAGTAATCCAAAGATCCATTTGAGGAGAGTTTGTTTTTTATGGAGAGATGACATGTAGTTAGAGATAATTCTAATATAGTATTATACCATAGTATTAATAATTGTATAAGTGTCTCTACATGTGTTATAATATAAACATATACTTGATAAATGATTACCATGATCAATGAACAGATAAGTGCAGGGGGTGTAGAGGTAGGAAATGATCCGAGCAAAAAGAAACTTAGCTATTTAAAACAAACTTTTAAGAAGCTGCTTGGAAGAAGTGTTGCTCAACAGAGTACAGAGCAACAAGACGAGACAGCTCAATCGCGTGAGGCCTTACTTGCTAATGATCATGTCATTACAAAGATACAGGAGGCTGGACCACTCCCAAAAGAAGACTATGAAAGTGATGATAAGGCAAAGTGGTCTTACAGTTCCACCTTTACCACTGCGTTGATTATTTCACCTACTGGCGATCGGTATATTATGAAGATAGAAAATGATCGAGAGTATGCTGCTAAGTTTCAAGAGTATATGCAAAAGTGTGGAATAAGGTTAGACCCATACATGGGTGTGGATAACATAGGACAGGGGGCAACTTCCCAGGTTCCACAGTGGCTTGTGGATAAACATCAAAAGCTAGACCCTGTTCGTCTATAATAAAAGCAAGTGAGATATCTGGATTTCACAAAAAGCATCGCCACACGCGGTGTTTTTTTGTATGATAAGTTTGCCTTTATTTAGGATGACTTATGAAAAAACAATATACAGATCTTATCTTTGGTGTAGTACTGTCTTTGGTAGCAGTGTGTGGGATTATTTTTATGTGGAGTGCAAATACTTCACTTACAGGATTTATCTCTGAGGAGGAGCGGGTGGGAGTCACGTTGTATGACGACCTTGATCCCAGTACGGATGTGGCGGGAGCTGTGTATGCTCTAGCACGCCAAGGTATCATGAAGGGATATGATGACAATACCTTTCGGCCAGATAAAAAAATCACTCGAGCTGAGGCGGTAAAAGTATTACTGAGCTTTTCCACGTTTCAAGGTTCTGATGAGGATCTGCTCTTTGATGAGTTTTTATTGAAAAATAAGGGGGAAACAGTGGTATTTGATGATGTGTTGATAGATGATTGGTTTGCACCTTATATATATAAGGCATATACGATTGGTGTGGTGGGTGGAAAAAAAGATAATTTGTTTGCTCCCTATGATGCTATAAGCCTTTCAGAGGTGCTAAAAATCCTATTTACTTTAGAGCGAGAGGATATTTTCTTGGATGGTCCTCAGGAGGCACCATTTACTAGTATTCCAAGAGAAGCCTGGTTTACCTCATACTATATTCGAGCCAAAGAGCTGGGGCTGCTTTCAGAAAATGGTATCATTTCTATTGATCCCTATCGTGCAATGACTCGTGGAGATTTAGCCCTACTCATATCAGGTTACAATAATTTGCAGACAGAGCGTGCAAGAAAGCTGTATAATAGCTTTGATATCTTGGAGGAGGAGAGGGGGAGGTATTTGGAGGAATAGTTTTAAGTTGTATGATTCCTGTTATGGAAGATATATTTGAAGTAAAGCTAAGAGCTATAATAGCAAAAAAGTATGGATATCACCAAGTGGATGCTTTTATGG
>JBBKXV010000235.1:0-2550 GCA_037969665.1 Candidatus Altimarinota bacterium | reverse complement strand
CCCACCTCCATAGTACGAGGGGCATCCTTGACACCTAGCTTGATCACCTGAACTTGCTTCTTTTGAATATCTGCCATCTCTATATTATTATAGAGTACAGACTCCACCTCTTTCGCATTTGTTACTGCACCTGTATCGTTGTCTTTAAGCACCGCAGGAGCTGGTGCTGGCACCACGCCGACTTGATCAATCGCGATTTTAAAGAGTGTCTGCACGACGTTGGTAGAAATATCTGCTAGGAGTTTTTCAAAGAGTGAAAATGACTCAGTCTTGTACTCAATAAGAGGATCTCTTTGTCCGTACCCACGCATGGATACACCTTGCCTCAAGTACTGCATATTGCCAATATGCTCCATCCAGAGGACATCAATAGATCGTAAGTATACACTTCGCTCTATGGATCTCATTACCTTTGGATCTGGCAATATATCCTCTCGATGCTCATATGCTTGGGTCAAGTAATCTGTACACTTTTCTATCAGCTCATCTCTAGTAAAAAAGTCCATGAGATCATCCTCTGCGACAGTAAAATCACTCTCATGATAATACGTTCGTAGTATTTCTGCTATTTCTTTTCTGTTCCATAGCATCTTATCTTGTGCGCTGGTATGGATCATCACCATACTCTTTGCTACATGTCCAAGCAGCTCTATTACCTCTGATTTTAAATTGGTATGCGTGAGAATCCTCTTTCGTCGTGCATAGACAATCTCTCTATGTTTATTCATAACATCATCGTACTTCACTACATTTTCACGGATATCATAATGATGATTTTCCACTCTCTTTTGTGCTTGTTCAATCTGTGCAGAAAGAAGAGAATTTTCTATTGGCATATCCTCTGGAACCTTAAGACTCATCATTATGGACTTCATGCGGTCTCCTCCAAAAATACGCATGAGGTCATCCTCCATACTGACATAAAATTGTGACTCACCAGCATCTCCCTGACGACCAGATCGCCCTCGTAGCTGGTTATCAATACGCCGTGACTCATGGCGCTCTGTACCTATGATGGCAAGTCCTCCCGCGGCAAGTGCTGCTGGTGCAAGCTGGATATCTGTACCACGACCTGCCATATTGGTGGCTATAGTAACAGCTCCCTCAGCGCCAGCGTTTGCCACGATATGTGCCTCCTCTTCATGATGCTTTGCATTGAGAACACTATGAGATATACCTTCTTTTTTTAACATAGCACTCAAGGCCTCAGATTTTTCTATAGAAATAGTACCGATAAGTACTGGCTGTCCCTTAGCATGCATTGCTTTTACTGTCTTCGCAACTGCCTTAAACTTTCCTCGCTCCGTAGCAAATAGTCCATCTGCTCTATCTATACGAGCAATAGGTCTATTTGTAGGAATAGCAACCACCTCCAGGCTATAAATTTTTCCAAACTCCTCTGCCTCTGTAATTGCAGTACCTGTCATACCTGAAAGTTTAGTGTACATTCTAAACAGATTTTGAAAGGTAACAGTGGCCAGTGTCATACTTTCACGTTGTACCTCTACATTTTCCTTTGCTTCAATGGATTGATGTAATCCCTGACTGTACCTTCTCCCCGCCAAAATACGTCCTGTAAACTCATCTACAATCAGGATTTCTCCATCCTTGACCACATAATCTATATCCCGCTTAAAACAAGCCTTTGCCTTGAGTGCCTGCTCTATATGATGCACCTCTCTAAACCCTGCTTCAGTATAGATATTTGATACCCCAAGCAACTGCTCCATTTTTTGTATTCCTTCCTCAGTCAATGCTGCTGACTTTGCCTTTTCATCAATATTATAGTGGGTGTTTTCCACGAGGCTTCCCACTAGTTTTGCATAGGTCATATACTTTTCTGTGGACTCTGATGCCGGTGCAGAAATAATAAGAGGAGTACGTGCCTCATCTATCAAGATAGAGTCCACCTCATCTACAATAGCATAGTTGAGCATCCCCTGCACCATCTGCCCATAATCCACCGCCATATTGTCACGGAGAAAATCAAAACCAAATTCATTGTTTGTACCATAGGTAATGTCTGCCGCGTAGGCATCGCGCTTTGCATCAAAGGGCATATTGGGAACAACAACACCCGCAGTCAACCCTAGATAGCTATACAGATGAGTCATCCACTCCCCATCACGAGCAGCGAGGTAGTCATTGACCGTAATAAGATGTGATCCCCTTCCTGCTAAACTATTGAGTATAAGTGGCATTGATGCAACAAAGGTCTTACCTTCACCCGTTCTCATCTCCGCAATCCGCCCTTGATGAAGTACGATGGCTCCCACAAGCTGCACATCATATGGTACTTCTTTCCATCTTTTTTCCTCACCTCGCAAGGTGAATGTTGTATCTACCAGGTTTCTACATGCATTTTTGATCAATGCATATACATCAGGAAGTAACTCTGTCAGCTTTGCATCATACAGCTCATTGAGTTTTTCTAATTCATGTTCATGACGGTCCTTGAGCTCCTTTTTATTTTCTTGAGAAAGAACCACTTCATCTGAAAACATCTTTTTTTCAAGCTCCTCTACCTTATTTCTTTGAAACTCCGTAGCA
>JBBKXV010000234.1:0-1024 GCA_037969665.1 Candidatus Altimarinota bacterium | reverse complement strand
CTATAGAAACATCTGAGAATAATCTACGCCATATGCAAATTCGTGCACCGCGGCCTGGTATTGTTAGTAAAATTAATTATGAGACTGGTGAGTCGGTCAATGCAGGACAACCGGCACTTGTAGTATTGGGTGATGGTGTCAACACGATCACAACGCTCATTGCTGAAACGGAGATTGCTCAGGTGGCTGAGGGGCAGCCTGTACGTATGGATTTTGATGCCTTCACTGAAGAAGAGGTGTATGTTGGTGAGGTGTCATTTGTCAATCCAAATAAAACAGTGCAGGATGGGGTAATCTACTATGAAGTGAAGGTGACCTTTGATGAAAATCAGTTTCCAACTCGTGAGGTACGTCCAGGATTTTCTGCTAACTTAGAAATTGTAACTGCTAGTAAGGAAGTGCTCGCTATCTCTAACATTGCGACCACTGAAAAAGACGGGAAGGTAACTGTGGAGGTGGTGACAGGTGGAGAAGGAAATGATATCAGTTATGAGGAAAGAGAGCTAACAATTGGGATGGAAGGTGAAAACAACATTGAAGTTCTGGTTGGGTTAGTTGAGGGAGATAAGATTATTCTCTCTAAGGAAGAAGTAAAAGAATAGGTTACATCATATATACTCGAGACATGGATAGAAAAGATATCATCAAGGTACAAAATATCACCCGTGACTACATCATGGGTGAAAATACTATTCACGTACTGCGTGGAATTGACCTCACCGTAAAGGAAGGGGAGTTTGTGGCTATTATGGGCCCTTCTGGTAGTGGAAAGTCGACGTTGATGAATACACTGGGGTTTCTCGATACACCCACCACTGGAGACTATTGGCTTGATGGGGTGCATATGCAATCTGTTGCTGATAAGGATCTTGCCGTGATTCGTAATAAAAAAATTGGGTTTGTCTTTCAACAGTTTCACCTATTGCCTAGGCTCAGTGCATTGGAAAATGTGGAGTTGCCACTAATTTATGGTGGTATTCGAGACCCCGCTGAAAGAAGAAAGCGTGCCATAGATGCACTTACA
>JBBKXV010000233.1:0-3050 GCA_037969665.1 Candidatus Altimarinota bacterium | reverse complement strand
CTCAAGGTGGTCAAAGTACAATTACTATAAAATATATGAAAATTGCTCAAAAAGTCTTAGTTGGTATCGTTGTGTTAGTTTTTCTCTTTACTACCTTTGTTAGTATCCTTCCTGGTGTCATTGGGTAGGCACCCTACTTAGCGAGTTGCTCGTAGAGGACAGTAATGATGGTATAGACGATGGAGTAGGATAAAATAATAGCCACTACTCCACCCAGGGACATGAGGATACCTTTTCCGGCCTCGGTCATTTTTCCTGTATCCCCATCAGAGGTGATAAACATAAAGGAGTGTTTCAGCAACATGATCAGTGCAAAGATACCTGCAAAGGAAGCTATTGCACCAGTGACTATACTGACAAGCCATCTTGTTTGATCAACAAAACCTTGGTTTTCTGTTGCGGCCCTGGTTTCAATGCCAAGTGGATCAGGGGCATTTCCTGGTTTAATATCGTTAAGTACACAGTTGACTCTGTCTATACTTTCAACACCATCACAGGGATTTGCAGCGTATGTCGTCTCTAGGGAAAGGATGCTCAGGGAGCACATCATAACGGATAGTATGCTAGCGATAATTAGTTGTTTCATGTTCCCAGGTTAATTTCTAATACTAGTCTTACTCCCATCCAGGATGCTCCTATGATGACCATGCCAATAACAACATAGACCATAGACATGATGGCAAGTTTCATCTTTTCTGGCTTTCCAAAAGAGAAAGATAGTTGAATACCTGAGATGACTCCAATGACAATGCCAATCACGGTAAAGAGCCCAAAGATGATGTTCATGATAGTAATAGGACCTTCATTGATCAGGTTTCTGTTGCCATCCTGTCCCGCCCGGTCTCCCGTAAGTGAGGTGGTATTACTAGGGGTATTGATGTTATCAAACACCTGGGGAGCCTGAGGTAAAAGGTCCGGTGGCACTTGAGCTGTGGAAATTGGAATAAATAGTACCATTGCAATGATACCTAAGAATCCTCCAAGTAATGTATGTTTAATATTCATTGTACTCTAACTAAATAGTGAAAAGTTTGTAGCAACGGTGACAATAATATAACTGACCGTTACTAAAAATAGCCCAACTAATGCTGCTGTGATTGTTTTTACAGCACTATGCATTTTTGCCTCCACTCCCAAGGATGTGATAAAGGTAAAGCCACCTTTTACGAGGAAGGCCATGGCTACTAGTCCAAGGAGTCCGATACTCCAGTTTATGATACTTGGGATGGTACTATTAATAATATTTCTTCCTTGTTCTGCGGTATCTTGGTTTGTATTTTCACATCCTGGTAGGATACCGGAGTCACCAGTGAATTCTTGCCCGCAGCCAATACTAGGGGCCGCTGCAAAGCTATTCGTAGCAAGACTAAATAGTCCAAAGCACAGGGTAAGCGACAGCAGTATACGTAAGGCGATGTGTTTCAAGGGGGGTAAGATAACATCTAAATCCTTGTAGTATACATGAAAAGGGCTACAATTACAATGAAAGGTATTTACGTATGACATACATGTTTAGTATACAATCAGCCATATACACTGCTGCAATGCACTCTCTCCATGAGTGGAGTAGTGAGCTTAAAAAAAGTACACCAGGGGAGCAAGAATTACATGGGGTGGTGGTCCAGCAAATCACGACATATGGGAGAGAGCTGGCCCTTATTCTTGAATTGGAAAAAGACACCTGTGAACAACGTCTTGAGACTATCCAAAAACGGTTTTTTTATGGAGTAGTCTCGTCATTGCATGTGTTGTCACAAGTGCAAAAGAGTCAGTTTCAGCAGCGTTGTGTGGAGTTACTAGCAATGCATAGTAAAAAAGTGTTAGGGAGACAAACCTTGCTGATACTCACTATTTCTGCTGGTAATGGTCATAAGACGGCAGCCTATGCAATAGAAGAGGCTTTTCAGAGAAAATATGGTTACGACTATTTTGTAAAGGTGAGAGATGTTGATGTTGATCTGAATACCCTCTATGAGTCCTCCGTAAAGTATACTCCTCAGGTCTATAAGTGGTTGTTTGAGAGTACGGACTCGGGGGATAACGTAGGCCTGGTACATAATGTTGGATACCCTATCTTTGCACGTAAGCTTGATGAGGTGGTGGCTCAGGAACATCCAGATGTCATTGTTTCTACCTATTGTTTTCCTGGATATGGACAATGGATCAAAAAAAGCTTGAGGGCACGTAAAAAATATATCCCGCTAGTGACAGTGATCACTGACTCCATCTCTATTCATCAAATGTGGATAGCAGAGGGGGTGGATTTCTATATTGTGCCAAATAAAGAAACAGAGCTGATTGTAGAGGGACTTGGAGTACCCTTAGAAAAAATAAAAGTCTTTGGATTTCCTGTGTCACCAAGATTTTTCGATGACTGTGATATTGTAGCTCTAAAAAAAGCGGAAGGCCTCAGTCCAGACCTTCCAACATTTTTGGTATCCATTGGGACAGGGGCAAACGTAAAAAATGTTCACTTTCTTGGAGAGGTGATAGAGCAGTTGGGTGATCAGGCGCAATGCATGGTGCTCACAGGTAAAAACACAGATATTTTTCACTACGTTACTGCAAAATATGACCATCCAAATATTAAAGTGTATGGATGGATTACTGATGTCTATAAAAAACTGCAAATGTCAGACGTGGTTGTGACAAAAGCAGGTGGTGCCACTGTTATGGAGTGTGTTGCAATAAAGAAACCAATGCTAATTACTAAGGTACTGCCAGGGCAGGAACAGGGAAATGCTGATCTTATCAAAAAACATGGACTTGGAATACTCTTAGGGAAAGGCGAAAAAATTATTGATGTTTTGAAGAGTCTTACGCACTCAAAGGGACAGATTGCAGAGATGAAGAAAAATTTCGATGGAGTTACTATCAAAGAGTCGACCTATAAGACTGCTGGATTTATAAAAGAGCTGCTTGACAAAGTGGGCGTAGTTTAAAAAATACCTTGCGATCTCATGGATTTTCCGTAGGATGCTTTTGTATGAATTCTTTTTTGAATATTTTTCACAACTTTTTTTCACATCATTTATGGCAGAGGTAACAGT
>JBBKXV010000232.1:0-1922 GCA_037969665.1 Candidatus Altimarinota bacterium | reverse complement strand
ATAGCTATCCGCATTGTTGGAGGTGTGACTCGCCATTGATCTATAAGCCAATCTCTACTTGGTTTGTGGCTACCACCCAGATCAAAAAGGATCTTTTGGATAATAATAAAAAGATAAACTGGACTCCAGAGAGTATCAAGGAAGGTCGTTTTGGTAAGTGGCTGGAAAATGTACGTGACTGGGGTGTATCTAGAAATAGGTATTGGGGTACTCCTTTGCCGATATGGAGGTGTACAGACTGTAAGAATATCACCGTGGTCGGAAGTGTTGAGGAGCTATGGGAGCAAAAAAAGGATCGTTTTGTGCGAGTAGTGGTGATGCGTCATGGTGAAGGAGAGCACAATGTTGCAAAGATCTGGTCTTCAGACAAGGATGCTTATCCATTGACCCCCGCTGGAGTACGTATGGTAAAGGATGCTGCACAAAAGTATATTGATGATCCAGATATTATCCTGCATTCACCAGTACTGCGGGCTATGCAGACCGCTGAAGTTGTCCATGAAACATTGGGCGGAAAGTCCGAGCTTTTGGTAGATGATCGTCTTTCTGAGATGAATTTTGGTGAGTGGGAGGGAATATGTTATACCGATGAAAAGTATGCTCCTGTGCTCAAGGCTTGGAGGGATGCAAAGGGAACCGGACAGTACTGGAATACACAAAGGGCCAAGGGGTCTGAATCCTTTCAAGAGGTGGAAAATCGTGTCTTGCCCTTTGCAGAGGAGCTTGCTGCCAAGTATGCTGGCAAAACGGTACTTGTGGTGACCCATGGTGCGGTGACCTTGGCACTTCAAAAGATTTTTTCTGGATTGACCACAGAAAAAATTGAAATCACGCCGCTATCACTTCCTGCTGGAACAAAGGAGTACTATATAGATGTTACTACGGGTAAGGAGGTGGACCTGCATAAACATATTATGGATGATGTGGATTTTCCTTGTCAGCAATGTGATGAGGGTACAAAAAAGAGAATACCTGAAATCTTTGACTGTTGGTTTGAGTCAGGGTCTATGCCCTATGCACAAAATCACTTTCCCTTTGAAAATAAACAATACACTGCAGATAATTTTCCTGCAGACTTTATTGCAGAGGGGGCAGATCAAACACGTGGATGGTTTTATACTTTGCATGTGCTAGCCACAGCATTGAGTGATGGAAAGTCTGGTTTGGGAATGTATAATCCAGCATTTAAAAATGTGATTGTCAATGGAATAGTATTGGCGGAGGATGGTAAAAAGATGTCAAAGCGTCTCAAAAATTACCCTGACCCCCTGGTACTTATGGATACCCATGGTGCCGATGCTATGCGGTTTTATATGATGAATTCCCCGGTGGTGCAGGGTGAGGACCTCCGGTTTTCAGAGCGAGGTGTGGAGGAGGTAGTCAAGAAAGTACTCCTTCCGCTATGGAATTCGTTTTCTTTCTTTGTGACCTACGCTAACTTAGACGGCTTTGATATAGAAAAAAAGGTAGATGTGCATACGGTATCCAACGCAATGGATAAATGGATTCTTTCTAAAACACAGAGTTTTCTCAAGGAGTACCATAAAGCAATGGAACGCTATGACCTCAGAGGTGCTACAAGTGGTATGGCTGAGTTTGTAGATGCACTGACCAATTGGTACATACGGCGTTCACGAAGACGATTTTGGAAAAGTGAAAATGATGAGGGGAAAATGGAGGCATATAGTGTGTTACACGAGGTACTCATACGGTTTGCTGAGGCTATAGCTCCAGTAACTCCTTTTATTGCAGAGGAAATCTATACGACACTCACTGGTGAGGAGAGTATCCATCTTGCATATTTTCCGGAGGCTGATCTGTCACTCATTGATCAGGAGCTAGAAATGAAATTGGGGCTGGTAAGATTGGTTGTCAAGTTAGGTCATAGCATCCGAGCTCGTGAAAAGTTAAAGGTACGTCAG
>JBBKXV010000231.1:0-6627 GCA_037969665.1 Candidatus Altimarinota bacterium | reverse complement strand
AAATAAGAGAGCTGTATGTATAAATTTCTTTATCATATGTATTTATGGATTTGTATTTTGTATTTGCTGCGTCTGTCTTAGCAGATCCTCAGGTGTGATAACGTTAACTATAGTATTTACGATTGCATACGAAAGGTATATTAAGACGGTACCAATAGCAAGATTGATCAAGGCTTTGATAGTTTCTTTCCTTTGTTCTTCGTTTCCCATGGACACCACCATTTTGATACCCAAGTAGACCACAATTCCTACAGCAACAAGTGTATAGAATTGCAGGAAAAATGTTACCCAACCGAGGATAAGATCCTTAAGGCTATCCTGCTTTTCAACTCCTTGAGGAAGGTTTTCTCTTGCAATATTGAGTCCAGCCTCCGCACCAAGATTCCCTTGATTATCCGTAGAATAGGGGAAGTCCAGCTGCTGAGTAGCTGGATTGGCCCCCAAAGACACACTCAATGACATTGAGAGGAAGCTTACTGTACATAGCATAAGGATAAGATACTTTTTCATGCACCAACCAGTGAAAATATAGTAATCATATCAGTATACATCATGTACAGTGCTTTGGTAAACGCTCTGCTTTACAAAAATACACAATATTTTTAAAACCTACTATAGCTTTCTCCTTCAGGTGCATTTGTGTAAGAAATCTCGTCAATAACCCTGTCCCCAAATAATAATCTTACGCTATCCTCCGTATTATTTAATACCTGTGGTAGCGTTTCCCCCTCCAGTACCAGAAAGTCACCTGCACTAATAACCACTGTAGGAAGCATCAAAGTGGGTGTCCCGCCTGGGGCATCATCAATACCCACCTCACACAGTGTGATACTTACATTACTGCTATTATACAACTCCACCCATTCTTTTCCTGTGTCGGCCCCCTTAGGGTTGGGGTGTATTTCATTGAGGACTAGCCCTACTGGTTCTGTACAACTACTATCGTCCGAGGAGTTGCCTCCCGAAGAAACAGAGGAACCCGAAACAGGATTTGCTGGTGGCCCCTCACCTGGAGTTGCCATAGCATAGACCTGCCAACCATCCTCCACCATATGGTAGGTATCTCCCTTTGAAAGACCTGTACTACTGAGACATGTACTATGTGGCCATATCCCATAATCCATAAACTCTGATTGCTCAATTTGTTCGGAGCTTGTCGGAGTGGTGTTACTCCAGCATACTCCACTCAAAGGAGTGTTATTCCGCGCATATATCACTACCTGCTCCGTCGTGGAAACTAAGTTATCTATCTCAGGAATACTCACCACATGTACACCTTCTATGTTAGGAACAAAGTCACTAGTATCACCAAAGACAATGACAACCAAGTCCCCTACCTGTGCATACTCAGCAGGTAGAACTATCCTAGCATTATCCACCTCTACAATGACATCAGAGAGTAACAACCCCTCCCCCATAGAGCCATCATCCATAACCATAAACTCTATAAAATCCTCCTCCCCATCCAAGGCAAGAAAAGAAATTTCTCTCATCTCAAGAACAGGGTACCCCACCACTGTTATGTCCTTGGACACCATTTCGGTCAATTGAGTTCCACTGGAAGTATAGTATTCGACATGGTGCGTATCTACATCAAGGTCAAGGTATGCTGACCCAGTAATAGTCTCCTGCCATTGCTCCTCATCAACGTGGTAGGACAGTAGTGTGCCAGATGATGTAGTAAGAAGGATATCTTCATCCACAAAAGCCCGTGTATCACCTGTATCTACTATAGCCTCACCAACATATAGCTCCACACCCATAGATACATCTGTAGGGTTATCATCTCCACCACTAGCCCCAATACCATAGCACTCTAGCAGTGCCTCGTAGCATACTCTATACAGCTGCTCGCCTTCACTCCCTAGCTCTACATACTCGCTTTCTCCCCATAGACCTTGGGCTACAGCACTGCTCATATGTGTTTGTCCTGCTGCACCATAGGCAAGGTAATCCACTAAAAACTCTGGAGTGTGGTCACTACCTACAAACAAGGCCACCATTCCCTTTGTATTGGACATATTGGATGAACCGAAGGAACCTCCTGTATAGATGTCAGTCGCACTATTAATTCCGTCACTTCTCAAGTGAATGCGTACTGTAGCCCCTGCAAGCATCTCTGTACCTGCTGGAATAGTAAAGTACGGTAACTCGGAGGCATCTAACTCATACCCTCCTATAGATATTACTGTATTAGACGTATTGATTAACTCCACATATTCACCCCCAGTGTCCGCCCCCAGTGGGTTGTACATTACCCCTGATAATAAAATTCCTGAGGGGCCTTCAGCTGCATAGATAAAAAAAGTCGATCCCAATATAAAGAGTAAAGATATGCCAACGACCAGACGGTGTAGTACTGTCATAACAAAAGAAAAAGTATGTAGTGTCACAATATACAGCGCCATAGTCATATAACAACTTACCTCCCTTCCCCACGGGTATACTGTACTGAGCGCTCAATTATGCAAGCTGTTAATATCTTACAACTACGGATTTACCATGTCTGATTGCTCTTGGTGATAGTAGGCATCAGTAACACCAGGATTTACCCGCTTATTCTCCTTATCAAGACTGAAAAAGCCAACACCTGTTATGATGCTGGCAATTCTCCACAAAGATCACATCCTCACTTGGTTACTTACTTATCCAAGGTTTTGATAGCACTCTCCAGGGCCTTGGTACTCTCTGCATCACCAGTACTACTAGTGACATAAGTTTTCCCATCACTTCCCTCTATGACGTATTTTTGAGTACCATCTTCACCTGTAAGTACATATGCATCCTTTCCTCCAACTGTAGTTTTTGTTCCTGCTGATGTATCAATATGCCCTTTACCATATACCTCTATTTCTACCTTTCGCGTTGGTTCATCACCCAAAGGAGCATCACTAAATGTTACTTTTTGCATCCCCCCCTGAGCAGAGATATTTTCACCCGCATAATACCAGTTTCTTGGATACTCTACATTAAAATCTAGCTGTGTATTGGTATACACACTTTGTCCCTTGCTTACTGTAGTTTTCTTTTTTACTTCACCCGAGGAAACATCGTATACTTCTCGGGCTTTATCAAAGGCAGCGTTGTTACCTGACACCTTTTCCCAAGTGGTTGATGTTCCCTGCTGAAACTCTCCTACCTGTGAAAAATCAAATCCATTGCCAGATGATGAGTACTGAAAGAGTGCCTTCTTTTTTACTGCGCCATCCATATATGTCACGTAGACATAATTTCCAGCGGCAACCTCTACCTGGGATATCACAGGGGTCTTTTCAGAAGTTAGCAGGTCACCACGAGCTGAAATCGCTGCTACAACATCTGGAGAGCGTATACTCTTTTGAGTTGTAGACGAGTTACCAGCGCTTGATCCTACACTAGCAGTCTTGGACGTAGCACCACTTGACGATGACTGTGTATCATTTTGACTACTTGTGGAGGAACCAGATGTAGATTTATTGTCATTTGAAGATGAGCTAGTACTAGAGCTGTCACTTGAAAAAGATGACTCGTTACTATTTTCTTCACTCTCGTTGAAGTTATCAATACTAAACACTCTTAACGAGGACAACATGGTAGAATACTCTTTATTGACCGTGGTCACATCATCCCCAGCATAGTTTTTCTTGATCTGAAATAATGTCGCATCTGATTGAAATATAGTCACATCCTTCCCAACTACCTCTGAACCAGCAATCGTACCTATTACTACAGCTAAAAGGTCATCACCGGGATAATTCTTATCAATCCAACTATCCATGGTAGTCTTCCCTGTCAGCTCCACACGATACATCTCAGCAACTGGTTCATCTTTTTCTCTGATATATAACTCCAACTTTCCAGAGTCTTTCTTTGTTACCCTCCAAGCAGATGGATAGGAAAACTTGAGTCCAAAGCTAACATCAGAGTAAATACTCTGACTCGCCGCATCATCAAGCATGTCATCCTTATTCCAAGCGTCAGTAATAAAGAAGAGCTGAGTAGCTGCATCTTTCACATACCCACGTATCACAATTTCTTCATTTAGAAATTTATCTAAATTGATAGTAGAGCTCTCAAGGTAGTAGTCCTCCACAGCAGAATCATCATTAACAAAGAAGTATGGACTCGGTACGTCAGTTTTAACTACCCGTTGCAGCACCCCAGTGTACTCTAAGACTACACTAGTATTCGTTGCAGTCGAGTTATCTGTCCCTCCACAAGAGACTAGCGCGAGCATCACCCCTAGCATTCCTAATACTGCTATATACTTACTATTTTTCTTCATAATGTACTGATATATATTGGCAGCGAAGGCCACCTACTAATTAAAACGTGGGTATTGTAGTCTTAGTGCCTTTCAATAGCAAAAATGCACGTCAATATTAGATTTACAAAGGTCTACTTGTGTTTCCTACTGAGTTTTTATATCATGCTTATGTTTTATATCATTTCCATACAATCATGGATATCTTTCTCAAGGACGCAAAGCAGCACATTGGTAACACCGTAACCATCAATGGCTGGATTAATAATACGCGATCTTCTGGAAAGATAAATTTTCTTGAAATCCGTGATGGTACTGACTATATACAAGGTGTGGTTGTAAAGGGCGAGGCCTCTGACACTGCCTTTGAGCATTCTACTCAAGTTACTCAAGAGTCTTCCGTACGTGTGACTGGTATAGTGCGCGAGGAAGCAAGAAGCACCTCTGGTGTTGAGCTTACTGTATTAGAGGTAGAAATTATACACCTCTGTGCTGAGGAATATCCTATTACTAAAAAAGATCACGGTCCTGATTTTTTGCTCAACCATAGGCATCTATGGTTACGATCAAAAAGGCAGCGCTCTATTCAACGTATACGTGATACCATTATACGAGCAACCTATGATCATCTTGGAGCAAATAACTATATCAAAATAGATGCTCCCATCCTTACTCCTGTATCCTGTGAGGATACCACTGAGTTGTTTGAGCTAGACTACTTTGGAGAGCCTGCATATCTTACTCAATCGGGTCAGCTTTACATCGAATCAGCTATCTTTGCACATGGACGAGTCTTTGACTTTGGTCCTGTGTTTCGAGCTGAAAAGTCTAAAACTCGTCGCCACCTTACTGAGTTTTGGATGATGGATGCTGAGGCGGCATTTGTAAAGCATGAACAAAATATGGATATCCAAGAAGCATTGGTCAGAGCTATTATCACTGCAGTATTAGAAAAAAACATGGATGATCTTATCATCCTAGAACGTGACATAGAAAAGCTCAAGAAGGCAAACCAACCCTTTGCACGAATCACTCACGCAGAGGCAGTGAAAAAACTGCAAGAGCTCGGTTCTGAAGTAGGAGTAGAGGATGACTTGGGAGCACCAGATGAAACTATGCTTATGGAACACTATGACACTCCCCTTTTTGTGGAAAAGTATCCATTTAAGGTAAAGGCATTTTATATGAAAAAAGATCCCGAAGATCCAACGCGAGCACTTTGTGCGGACCTCCTAGCCCCAGAGGGGTATGGAGAAATCATTGGTGGATCTGAACGTGAGGAAAACTATGACGAGCTCCTCAAGGAGATCCGAGCCCACAACCTCAATGAAAAAGATTTTGACTGGTATCTTGACCTACGAAAATATGGATCTGTGCCTCACTCAGGATTTGGATATGGACTAGAGCGTATCGTCATGTGGATGTGTGGAACAAAACATATCAGAGAAAGTATACCATTTCCAAGAATGATTTCTCGAAAATACCCGTAGGGTTGGTCACTCAACTAAAAATACCCCTTCACATCACTGAAGGGGTATTTTCTTTACAAGTCCTCTTAACAAGTACTTACTTCATCATGATCTGCCCCCGTAGTTCACCAGATGAAAAGTCCGTAGAATGTACGTTAACATACATCATACCATCTTTAAGGCTCTTCATAGCTTCCTCACTAAGGTCTTTCCACATTCCATGACACATCTTGGCCTCAGCATCACATTCAAGTGCCTGCACTGCTGCCCCATCAGTACCTATTGCCCCCATATGAATGTGAGCACCCGTAAAGTCTGAGCTCAAATCAGCAAACTCAACAGCATAATAAAGATTTTCACCAATGAGTGTGAGGTGAGATGCACCTGTTGATGCTGCATCAACCTCGGCTACCTCCTGTTCGTTAGTCAACATACCACCAAACCCATGAGACATAGTTGGTATGAGCTGTCCTCTTATTTCTCCATTTGGAGCATCTGAGGTATGAATATTTACATATAGTTTTCCATGCATAAATGCTTCCTTCACTTCCTTAGTCATAGTATCCATTGCCCACATTCCACTAGCCATACCATTTGTAAATTCAAGAGTGTGAATCGGATCACCGTTTTCACCAATTGCTCCCATATGAATATGCCCAGCAGTAATGCTACTTGCAAGCATAGCAGCATCCACTGTGTAATGGATACCATCTCTATTCATGACAAAGTATGCTGACCCTGTAGCAGAGGAGTTAGACATAGGAACCTCTTGGGCTCCTGTGAGCATAGCTTTATATGCCATACTCTCCATTGAAGACTTCTCAGAGCCCATAGCCTTCATATCCTTTGTCATTTTTTCCATCTTCTTATCCAACACCATCATAAACCTGTTAAGAACTGTTACCAACTGAGCTC
>JBBKXV010000230.1:0-3955 GCA_037969665.1 Candidatus Altimarinota bacterium | reverse complement strand
CTCCAATACTGTTTCATTTCTTGCTAACTTTGTACCTAGGATTTGTTTTTCTTGCTCATCTCTTGATCTGATAGTGGATTGTACAATCTCACTTCCAAGACTTCCAAAAGATACCGTATCCAAAAGACTCATGTCCTTTGTAGACAAGGCATGCTTTGATGCAAAGGCTATCTTGTATTGGTCCAGCGCTGTAGCAAGGTTGTCAACAGCCATCTTATCTGCTTCCTGTGCATTTTTAAACTTGACTGTTTTTTGATCTATAGCTTTGAGTGGGTACTTCCCTGCCCACTTGTCCATGATCCCAATAAGGCCAGCCTTAAGCTCTGCATACGAACCACCGTCTGTGACCTTTAACAACAACTCCCGTTGAAGTTGCTCATAGTGGTAGTGTATTTGTCTCCACTGCGCCGAGATATCAACCTCCCCACCTTGGGAAGCATCTTTGTTAAATGCCGCATCATTCATCACCTTGTCCATGATACCCATGAGGATAAGCTTGGTATAGTTGTGATATAGTGCTTGTTCACGTATAAACTCTGGATAGCGGTCAAAGGCTTTGTCCAACAGTCCATCTACTAGACCTGCATCTATCATAGCCTCTTTATCATGACGACGAATTGCCTCCCCCGCCTCTAATGCTGCAATACTATCTTCCACGGCCTTTATTTCTTGAGTCATGGCATCAATACTTTTTTTCACCTCAAGTACCTCTCCTGGTGCACTTTTTTGTAACTCTAGCAGTTGCTCTTGGGCTCGAGCAATATTAGCAATCAAACTACTTTTCTTTTGCATTTGTTGCTCAAGTGTAGTGAGCTCAACTTCTTGGATTGAGTTACTCAATTCACTGGTCTCAGGACCTTTTGGTTGTGTATTAAAATTATCAGACATGATTCACTCGTATAAAAAATAGATGCACTACAAGGTTTCCAATTGGTGTTCTACCACCGCTACCTCTTCTTGTTCTGAGGTTTTGATCTGTTCTAGTGCTTGTTGTATTGGTCCTTTCTTTGCCCTATCCACAATACTCCCCAGCTGCTTCAATGAAGCATCATAGACCTCCTTCATTCTCTGAAGGTAGATACTCTCTGCCTCATTACGCTCGTTGAGATACTGCTTTAACATCTTTGAATAGTCTTTCTCCTCATCCACTGAAAGTTTTTCCAGTGCAGATCTACAGAGATCACCAAGACTCGCATTGAGTAGTGTTACCTTATCGATTAATTGTAGTAGTATCTCTCGTGACATATGTAATGGCTATCAAAGTATAACGTGTTGTTACTTTCTCTTTCTCAGTAAGTTAAACCCTCCAAATGCTGCAGCTGCACCAAGAAGTATCAATGCCTCTGGTCCACTTTTTGTAACTGGAGCCTTTGTAGCAGTTACCACTGGGGTTGCCACCGCTGGTACTGTTGTCTCCTGGGTAGGTGTAGTCCGCACTGGAGTAACTGGAGTCACTACTGTTGCTGTTGTACACTCAAAGCTTAAGCTCTTTTGTTGATCCTCAAACTTGACCAGTGCGCCAGTCTTTACTAGTGAAGGAAAGTCTGTACACATGTTTTCATTGAGCTTGATAGTAAAGTTAAATGTTTCTTCACAATCACAATCCTCAGTGATATTTACTGCTGGATACACCACCGCTTTTCCGAGTGTCTGCTGTCCTCCATCACCTGCGTCAATAAGACTTCCCAACTTGAGAAGCTCCTCTGCCATGACTTGTACTGGATGACTCTTAAGGTCACCGGGCCCAAGGTTACCTAATGTAGCCGTGACCTTGATGGTATCCCCTGCTTTGTTCTTTGCCTTTGAAGCATCAACATTTTGTGTTGTGTTCATGATCTCCAACTTTGCATCCAAGATTGGCTGCGCCGTAGATGATGTTGTATTGGCATTAGCATTAGCGCTGTTAGTATTGTCATTGGAAACCGCCGCACTTCGCGTTGGAGTATCAAAGACAATGCCACCTGAGCTTTGTGCATACGTAGCAGTGATCATAGAGCTGCTAAGTAGGATTCCTGTTGTTAGTACAGTGATTAACTTTTTCATGGTTGTTTTTATTTTAGGTGATAGAAAATGTTATCGAATTATTATATCATAGATATTTTTTATTTGTGTGATTACCTGTCTTGCGAAAATCATACTTTATGCTATTTGATACTTTTCTTTTGCATATGCTTTAAGCGTTGGGTTGCCAATAGGTCCCAATGATTTTACAAAAGCCATACCTACCTCTATTTCTTCTGTGGTATTTCCGAACACCGTTAGGTTACTTTTCATAACACTAACAACCTTTGAAACATAGTTAGGGTCCGTGGCATAGCCTGAATCTTTTATCGCTTTTATGCTAACCACTGGATTTGATCTCAATGATATACCACCTGCAGGAGGAGTATCGTATTCTTTAAAATCCCACTTTCCATCATGCTTTACACCATACATATTTGACATCTTTTTTGATAAGTTTTGGTACCAACTATAGTACGTGGTCTTCCCTTCTGGTGGGTTCATCATCTTTTCTGCATACGCTTTAAAAGCATCTTCGGGTGTATCAAAATGAGCAAACTTTTCTTTTACTGTCTGAAGTCCAGCTCCATAATCCTCCTTTGTACTCATCTCTACAGGCTTTGCATGTGCCATGCCCTCTCTGTACTTGATACCAAAAAAGTTATTATACTTCTTTGCAAGATTCGAGAGCTTTGCACCAGACTCTAAAGACATCTGAGAGTATAGTGTTATTAGTGGTACCTCCCCTAAGGTACTTTTGAGCCATGACTTATCCATTTGTTTAAACACATCCATAGGACTATTGACGGTGGTCATATCTACAGATGTACGTGCATTGTTAGTTCCCTTTAGCTGCTCTACAATTGTACGCGCTTTCTCAGACTTACCCGCTGCTTTATCAAGTATTGCATTAATCTTATCGTCAAGAAACTGAACTCCTGTAAGAAATAGTGGAATTGTGTCAGGATTATCTCCAAACATTTTTAATGAAGAAAATACCTTTTTAGCAGATACCACCACCGACAATGCAATCTTTTCAATACCCATATCACCCTGCTCCTCCATCTCCTGCTGTAGGTTTTTTAGCAACTGTTCTGTGTTGTGTGTTTTAGTTTCAGGTGTCTTGGGACCTTGCTCTGGACTCCCGATCTCAAAACACTTTTGATGTAGATATAACATAATATGAAGAATTGATAATCATATCAGTATACACTACCCCACAGCTAGCTCACAACTTGCAAGACATAAAAAAAGACCTCAGATATACTCTGGGGTCTTTTTTTATCTGTAAGACGCGAGGTCTACATAAATCTTGCGAGATGAGCAAAGGTCTTATTTGCCTCTGCCATCTTTTGTACATCTTCCTTCTTTTTAATTGCAGGACCTGTATTTTCTGCAGTCTCAAGTAGGATCTGTGCAAGGTGCTTTGGGAAAGACTTTCCCTTCATTGACTTGGTAGCACCTAGGATCCATCTACATGCGAGCATGATCTGTCTCTTTGGCTTTACCTCTACTGGTACCTGATAGATACCTTCTCCCATTCTCTTTGGTCGTACTTCCATAGGTGGAATAGCATTTTCAATAGCTTGCTCAAATACTTCCATTGGCTTCTTCTTTCCTGCCTTTTTGATCTCCTCCATTGTCTCGTCAAAAAGCTTTCGAGCTAAGCTCTTCTTTCCTCTCTCCATGATATAGTTGATAAACTTCTCCATGAGTGGAGTTGTATAGGAGAGCGTTCGAGATTTATATAGGTATACTTGTGCCATGACTTACGTATAAGTTACAAAAAATATTTAGCTTTTCTTTGCTCCATAGAGACTTCTGCTTTGCTTTCGTCCGTCTACTCCTTGCGTATCTAGAACTCCACGAATGATATGATATCTCACACCTGGAAGGTCCTTTACTCTACCTCCTCTAATCAATACAACGGAATGCTCTTGCAGATTGTGCCCTT
>JBBKXV010000229.1:0-1713 GCA_037969665.1 Candidatus Altimarinota bacterium | reverse complement strand
GCGTGTATACAGTTCGCGAAACCCAAGGGTATGATTTGCCCTATGTATCTCCTCCACAGCCGCCGCTTGCGCAGTAGTGATATCATCGAGCACACCGAGCGTACCAATCAATATCCCCCCAAGCAATAATCCACGGAGATCAATCCCCGTGTCACCACCAAGATATTGTAGATAAAACGCTTCTTCAGTTCCAAGTCCAGAAAGCCGAGTACTCGCCACTACTATATATGATAATCCTAGTGACAGCCCAATAGTCACAATAGTACTCAAAAATGCGACAGTGGTCCGCAGCGAGATGCCATGAGCTAAAAAGAGTGATACAGAGGCAATGAGCAGTGCAGCGATAAATGCAGTCATAAGCGGTGAAGCGCCCGCAAGTACCTGAGGAATGAGATAGTACACAATGATAAGATAACTCACAACAAGCCCAGCGAGTGCATACCAACCCCGGCGACCTATAAGTACGATCGTAAGTACCAAAAATAATAATGTCACCCATATGAGCGCATTCAGTCTATAGACATCACTAATATAATACGTCTCCTCTCCGGCGATCATACTTTTCCCTACGATCACATCGTCACCGACAGACAATTGTCTTCCCGTATACGCGAGACTGGTCTCATAGACAACCTCGAGGGTAGTATCGAGCTCGGGGACATCCAGTATCAGTAACTGCCTCGCAAGTGTCTGACCAAATTCGGTGCGAGTGTCTGCGGCAAGCACCTCTACCACCGTTGCACGTAAAAAAGTATCTTCGACAGGTACCGGAGCAAACGGATCCGTGCTACTCGTAGCGAGCACTGCGGGCACACAGGATAGCGCTCCGGCGAGCACTAGGATGATGGTATATATTGTTTTTTTCATATATTTGTGGCATGCTATGTCTGCAATACAGTATAACAACCGATATGCATACAGACAAGACACACAAAACATATCTCATACTCTCGGCTTCATATGGATCAGGGCATGTTCGGGCTGCAGATGCATTAGCAGAGCATCTCCGAGCAGCAGGACACACAGCGTCGCATACTGATTTACTTTCTTTTGTGTCACCGCTCATAGCACGATTACTTCGCGCACCATACATTATACTCATGCGTCGATTTCCTAAATTTTACGGTATTATATATACCTTACTACAGTATCCATTCGGTCTTAGACTATTGCAAGCATCATACAATCCCATCATTTGGTCTCAAAAAAAATCAATACTAGCTTGTATTGAGAATGCACAGGCAGACTATATCATCTGCACCCATTTTACTTGGGGAGAGATACTTGACGCACTCATCGATGAGGAAATAGACATCCCACCCTACTACATGGTAGTAACAGACTATACCTACCATCCTATGTGGAAGCACAGGCATGGTGCAGGGTATCTACTAGGTGCAGCAAGCGTAAAAGATTTATTTTTGAGTGCGGGAATATCTGAGGAACTAATCCATAACACCGGAATTCCTGTATCACCACTATTTACGAGCACGCACATACCAAAAAAAGATCGTATTACCATACTACTCGGAGGCTATGGTCTTGTCTTTCCTATGAAAAAGATTTTTAGTATTGCACAGACTCATCCAAAAACTCCCATACATATCATATGTGGAAAAAATAATAGATTGGTACGACAATTAAAAAAGAAGTACGCAAATACTCCGAATATCGTCATACATGGCTGGGTAGATTCGGTACATACCCATATCT